>CAYIFO010000084.1:0-1639 GCA_964362725.1 uncultured Candidatus Saccharibacteria bacterium | reverse complement strand
ATACCGGTCAGGATCTTCAAGAGAGTCGATTTGCCGGCGCCGTTCCGGCCGATGATGCCGATGACCTCTCCGCGGTTCACTTCAAAATTTACATCTTTGAGAGCCCAGAACTGCTCTTTGGTATTGATACCTGTGACATCTTTTACTTTTTCTTTGGCAAAACGAAAAGGACTTTTTATAATCGTAGTCAAAACATCGCGCAAAGTAATATATTTGCCCCTGTAGTGCTTTATGTCGTATCGTTTGCCGATATTTTTTACTTCGATGATCGGTTGCATATTATTAGAGGATGTCGGCAAAATACCTTTCGACTTTCTTAAAATAGACAATCCCAATCCCGAGAAGAATGAGGCAGGTGACAAAAGATATGCCAAGCAGTGTCCAGTTGATAGGGGTTGTACCAAGGAGTGCCGCTCGGGCAGTCTGAATTACTCCGGTCATTGGGTTTATAGCCAGGAATTTGGAATAGACTCCGGCGATCGAGGCTGGGTATATGACAGGGGTTACAAAAAGGAGAATTTGAATGAAAAAGGGCAGGGCGTAGCGAATATCGCGGTATTTGACATTGACTGAGGCTAGGCAGAGACCGCCACCGACAGCCGCCATGAAGGTAATGAGAAGAAGGAGTGGGACCAAAAGAAATCCACCGATATGAGGAATGTATCCGTAATAGAACATCATGCCGATCAAAATAAAAGAGGCAATGGCAAAGTCGACAAATTTGGTGAGAACGCTGGAAAGAGGCAATATCAAGCGGGGAAAATAGACTTTGGTGATAATAGACTGATTGGCGATGAGGACATTGGATGTTTCTGAAAGGGCGCTCGAAAAAAATTGCCAGAAAAGAAGGCCGACATAGACGAAAATGGGATAAGGAACGCTGTCGGAAGGAATGCCGGCCAGCTTGCCGAAGAAAATGGTAAAAATAACCATGGTTGTGAAAGGTTGGACGATAGCCCAGGCCACGCCGATCAAAGTTTGCTTGTAGCGGACCTTGAGGTCTCGCCAGGTAAAAAAATAGAGAAGTTCGCGATAACGCCAAATCTCTCTGAAATCGTCCAGAGAAAAGGTTTTTTTGGGTTTAATAACGGTTGTGAGGGAAGTCGTCATGAATGGATTGTGACAGTTTACCATTTGTTAATCTTATTCACGACTTTATTTTTGATTGATAGATAGGTTTTGACTGCTTCCTTCTCCAATTCTGGAGAGACCAAACGCAAAATTTCTTTGCCGAGGATCCGGTATTGTCCGCCGACCTTATTGGCCTTGATAAGGCCTTTCTTGAGCATTCTTTTGATCGTGCTGTCGCTCACGCGTAAAACCCGCCTTGTCTCGGCGGTTGTGTATATGGCCATTGGTCGGACTTCTTCCATGGGGTTATTATAGCAAGGTGTCAAAAGGTGTCAAGTCGGCTCCGGGATGTGTCACATCCCGGAATTATGCTATAGTAGTTTTCTAAGAAAAAATTACCAAAATACCATGCCTATCAAAAAAATCCCGCTCTATATAACCTATATCGCCATATTCCTTATCCCTATCTTTCCGCTCATTGTGGCCGATTCCTTTTTCTTTCCGTTCATTACAGGCAAAGCTTTCTATTTCAGACTTCTGGTCGAGATCGCTTTTTCCGGCTGGATAA
>CAYIFO010000083.1:0-1642 GCA_964362725.1 uncultured Candidatus Saccharibacteria bacterium | reverse complement strand
CAGTCGAAATTGCTCCCCCCGGTGGCGCCGGTAGACCCTTACCGCGCCCGAAGCCGCCAAAGGAAGCGATAGCCGTTTGCGATTTTAATAAAGATGGAGGATGCAACCTTGTAGACTTGAGTATAATTCTCTATTACTACGGGCAAACGGGAGCAAGCGTTGAACTTTACGATTTGAACAAAGACAGCCGAGTCGGATTTATAGACATTTCAATTTTGTTTTATTATTGGACGGAATAAAAATTTGCTTTGCAAATTTTTATAAGTTCCAATTTCCAAATTTACAATTTTCAATCAATTCAATAATTTCCAATTTTTAAAAATATGCAATACGATCTTGAAGAAAGGACACAAAAATTTGGAGAAAATATAATCGAATTCTCGAAAAAAATACCAAAAAATGTAATAAACAACCCACTAATAAGTCAGCTTGTAAGAGCGGGTACTAGTGTCGGTGCTAATTATTGTGAGGCAAATGGAGCAAGTTGACCGGTCCCCCAAAACTTGGACACAATCTCTGAGAAGCGAAACAGTATAAAATGATAGGGTTATGGCTACAAACAATAAATCGCATCGGGTCGCGAAGGAAGTGAAAGAACAGATCGTGAAAAGGATCAAAGACGAAGGTGTCTCCGTATCGGAGGCCGCCAAAGAACACGGCCTTTCCACCCAAACCATCTACGGTTGGCTCACCAAAGGAGCCTCGGGATCCCCGTCGTGGGCGGAAATCGCCCGTCTGAAGCGAGAGAACAAATCTCTCCTCGAGCTTGTGGGAGAGATCACGATGAAGCTCTCCGCCTCCCAAAAAAAGAATTGATCGCGGAGAGGGGAAACAAATCCGCCTTGGCGAGAAGCCTCGGTATTTCCCGTTCGCTCCTTTACTACCGCCACCTGCAAAAAGCAAAAGATTGGCGTCTGAAACAGCGTATCGAAGAGGTGCTGCATGAAAACCCCAGTTATGGGCACCGGAGAGTGGCGTTTCATCTTCACCTGAACCGGAAGCGGGTACGGAGAGTGATGCGTCTTTTTGGCATGAAACCGTATCGGAGAAGAGGTAGAAAATGGAAGAAATCAAAAGCTTTTCGGACATATCCCAACCTTCTTCTTTCCAACACACCTTTGTCTGCAAATCATATCTGGGTGGCGGACTTCACCGAACTCATCCATCGGGAAAAGAGGGTGTACGTCGCCACAGCGATTGATCTTTTCACAAGACGCGTTCTAGGAATCCATGTGGCGATGCGGAAAGGCGCCGCGCTTACCATCCAAGCGCTCGGGGCCGCCCTTCTTTATTATCCGCGCCCCGGGATCTTTCATTCGGACAACGGGAAGGAATATGACGCAAGGGCATTCACCGATATCCTCGATGCCTGCGGCACTCAGATTTCTCGTAGCCGTCCGGGATGTCCTTGGGAGAACGGATATCAAGAATCATTCTACTCCCAATTCAAAGTGGATTTGGGAGATCCGAACCGATTCAAAACCTTGGGCGAGCTCATATATGCTATCTACCAACAGGTTCATATCTACAACAACTTGAGGATCCACACTATACTAAAAATGCCCCCAGCGATATTCGCAGAGGGACACCAAAGGTCGAAATCCTTCTCAGAGACGGTGTCCTAAGAAAGGGGTACGGACCA
>CAYIFO010000082.1:0-1667 GCA_964362725.1 uncultured Candidatus Saccharibacteria bacterium | reverse complement strand
TTTAAAAGTGTTGGCTTTTAGTTGCTTCAGGGCTTCCTCAGTCCAGCCTTTAACCGGCCAAAAACGCTCGACTAACCAGGAAAGGGGGCGAGTTTGTTTGGGCCAATTATTATTGAAGAAAAGATCATGGGCGAAAGTTTTGGCATGTTCTTGTTGAGAGTTGGACATAGGATAGGGAAAGCCAAAGTCGCCACCTTGGGTCCTGAACATGTGGGCGTACCAGGTGGTTTTGTTGACCATGACGGCTCCACCCGAAAGCCAAGTTTTGACGGCTACCTCGATTCCTTGGGAGCCCCAACTACCAAAGTTTTCGTCACAAATATCTAGTTCCCAGTATTTATCGCGGGTGAGCATCCAGCAGGAACCCTGAAGGGACATAGTTTCGGTAAGGTCGCCTTGTCCCTCAGGGCGCTTGGCATAGTCGCCAAAATATTGGAAATGAGGAGTGGAATCAAAACAGTAAGAAACGCTTTTGGGACTTTCTTTGGCTTTCCAGAGAACATCTCGTTGAGTTTCTTTGCCACATTCTTTGCAGGGACCGCTGGGACCTTGGTATCGTCGGTGGCCATCAGGGCAAATCCAGTCGAAGGCGTGGAGATTTCTCATTAAGGGAACCATGGTCCAGTCATCATGCATTGCTTGCATCATTTTGACGTCGAAGCCTTTGTCAAATGAGCAATGGGCATCACACTTCATGAGATATTTGGCTTTGGAAAGTCTGGCGGCGATATTGGTGGCCGCTCTCTGACCGATACTTTCGGAGAAATGAACCAAAGTTACCTTTGGGTGATCAGGAATACTTGGGTCGGCCCAGGCACCATCAAGGACGGCGATAATTTCGGTATTACCCTCGATGTTTTCGAGAATGTTTTCGATGGTTTTGGCCAAAAACATTTCGTTACGAGCAGGAATGAGAATCGATAAATCAGGCATGTCTTTTTTTGATTGTGATTTATCCGGTAATATAGCAAATTGTTCTTTGTTTTGCGAGGATTGCTCTTCCTTTTCGGGTTGGTAGAGACCCATGACTGCTTTTGCTGTTCCCCAGGGAGCAACTTCATTTTTGATGATACCACTATGGGTTTTCCTTTTTCCGAGTTGTAGATATCCCAGAGCTTCCGAAGTGGAAAAGATAATGTTGGGGACGGGTGAAGAATATTCCGTCTTTTTTAATTGAGTTATGCCTAAATGGTTTTCAAATCGGCCGGGTTCGCCCCAATAGTATTTGTAGATGTCTTTGGGGATTTCTTCAAAAACCGGGTACTTGGTATACCTTTCTTCCAAAGTGGCGACTAGGGCGTCTCTGCCGACGATGAGACTACTCATTGATTTTCTGGGTCGGTAGGAAAAAATTGGGGGATCGACCCAGGAAAAAATGGACCATTTGTTTAAATCATAGGAAAAAGTTTCAGTATCCGGCGGTCGGTAGGTGAAGTGCTCAGGTGAGTAGAGCATGTCATCTTCGGCCATGGCGACGTATTTGGTTTTGGCCTCTCTGGCGCCAATTAAAATTTGCTGGTAAAGATTGTATCCCGACCGGCCGATGTCGCCGACGCAGATGTTTTTTCCTAGATTTAATGGTTTTTGGGAAACACTAATAATCGGAGTGTCTCCGATGGCTTTTAGTAATTGTTTCTGAGTATTGGCCATAAAATAATCAGAGATAT
>CAYIFO010000081.1:0-1696 GCA_964362725.1 uncultured Candidatus Saccharibacteria bacterium | reverse complement strand
GTATAGCTCAGTTGGCTAGAGCACGTCACTGATAATGACGGGGTCGATGGTTCGAGTCCATCTACGCCCACCAAATGATTTGCGTTTAATGACGGGGTCGGAGGTTCGAGTCCTCCCATGCCCACCAGAAAACATTCAGATTTCGATCTGGATTTTTTTGTTTCAAAATTCACCATTTTTGATGCGATCGTATCATTTTACGTTAGTTTTTGAAATATATTTTTTAAAAAAAAAGCCCGCGGCGGCTAAGTCGCAGGCGAGCAGGAGCCGTCCGGTTTGTCCTCTGGCAACCTGATAAAGACGATGTACGGAAGCATGCCGGCAAGCACGAGGAAGAGTTGACCAGGGAATATCCATGCAGCCATTCTGCCTTGACCTGCGTCGACGCCGAGTTGATGTAGCGGCAACTTCAGGGTCATTGAAGCCATCAGGAAGAATGGGACACAGAGTAGAATGAACGCGCCATACCGTGCGAAAGTCACGAGTTGTGGTCGCATGATCCAGATGTACGAGACCGCCGGCACCAACAACCAGAGTATTCCGATTAGCAGTGCCATGTTCTCTCCGCCAGTATCACCGAAGATATCTGCGAAGAGGACTGTCGAATGCCAGATAGCTCGGATCGCTGACCAGATCAGCAGTACTACAGCAGAAGCAATGACGCCACGCCCGATCTTTTTCATTTTCGACACCTCGTCTGGAGATAAATAATATATACCACAAAACATAATCAAGCACAACAAAAAAATCCGCTCTTCATTTCATTCAGAGTAAACGAAATGTTGAACGGGTTTTTCCTAACAGCTGCCAGCTATAAGCTAGCAGCTTCCTCCCTGTATAACTCGCCTTCGGCGGTTAACAGGGTAAATTAACCTCTAAATAGTGGTAACTTCGTCGCTTATCGTAATCTTGATCTTGCGATCAATCTTACAATCGACCAATGGGCCAAGTATTAATTGGCCTTTCTCCTTAGAAAGGAGGTGATCCATCCCCACCTTCCGATAGGGATACCTTGTTCATGCAATTCCCATTGTTACCAATAGGCATGGACTATATCTTCATCCTAAGTTCCATTTGCTTCGCTTTTCTCGGATGCCAAGAATTTATTTTTTTCATAAATTCCTGATGCGAAGTCCTGGAAAGAAAGAAACGCCAGTAGTTATCATCAACTTGCTTGCTTGGATTGTGGACTACTCCACATTTGATTCCAATATCAATCAGATATTTTCTTACTTCTTCCAAGTCAGCTCTATTTTTCTGACAAAATTGGAAGTAAAGAAAATGACGATTATTCTTTGGCATACCACCTTCAGAGTCAAAATATCCTCGAATGTAGGCTATCTTATCGGCATTATTTTCAGCATTTCTACTGACAAATTTTGCAGAAGTCTCGAGAATCCAAACGTTTCGTGTTTTTCCTTCTTGATATACCCAACTCTTATAGCCGAGCCTTACAAGAATTTCTTTAATCAGCTGCAACCATTCGGTTGAAGACTGACTAAAACGAAAAGTTTGATGGATTCGATTGAATGTGGCATCATGAAGAGCTCCCAAAATATACATTTCGAGTTCACTCTTCGTGGTTTTACTTAGGCGTCGACGTGTAGTCTCTACGGGGTCAAGCCGAATACCACTTCGGCCGACTTCCCTCGGTATTGTCCTCATATATACATTATAAGGGTGTTCACCGATACAG
>CAYIFO010000080.1:0-1711 GCA_964362725.1 uncultured Candidatus Saccharibacteria bacterium | reverse complement strand
CCACAAGCAATTTCAATAACGACAAAGCAAAAGGATTTTGGGAAAGACTCGATTTTCCAGTGGCGGGAAATATTGTTTACATAAGTGGTGTTGTGGGAATGACTGAATTGAACGATAATTTTTATACCGTTGCAAATCCTAATGAGGCCGTTGGAACATTTCAGCTTTCTGGGATCGATTCGACAACCTATGGTGCTTATACAAGCGGCGGCACGGCACAAAAGTCAAAATATGGGACTACAAATAACCAACCGTCTTGCGGAACTTATTTTGAACAAAGACTTGCATGTGGCGGAATGGTTTCAAGACCACAAGAAATTGATCTCAGTGCCATTGCGGATTTCGATAACTTTACTGAAGATGCTGATGACACAAGCACCTCAAAAACCTACAAGCTCTATTCTGAAAGGGTAGACCGGGTAAGATGGTTATTGGGTCAGGAAATTCTTACGATAGGCACTCCCGGAGGAGTCTGGAAATTTGAAATAGACGATAACGGCGATCCGTTGGCAAATAAACAAATGACCATTGGAGTTAAAGACATTGAACCAGAATTGGTTTCTGACGCCATTCTTTGGGTTACAAGATCGGGCAAGATAGTGAGACAATTCGTTTACGATTTGATGAAGGAAAAATGGGTGGCTCCCGATATGACAAGAGTTGCGAGGCATATAACGAAAGGAGCGACCGCAGCACTTTCTGGGATCGTAGATATGGATTTTCAGATCGAACCACAGCCGATACTCTGGTGTGTAAGGGCAGATGGACAGCTTCTCGGTCTGACCTACGAGATGCAAGAGGAAGTCTATGCTTGGTTTAGGATTGTGACCGATGGTCAATTTGAATCCGTTTGCGTGATCCACGAAGATAATAGCGAAGATCAAGTTTGGGTCATTGTCAAAAGAGTAATAAACAATGTGACAAAGCGGTATGTTGAATATTTCAAGCCACATGAATTCTATTCTGAAATAAAGAATGCCTTCTTTGTCCATTCTGGATTGACCTATAATGGAGGAACCGCCGTAAATATTACGGGCATCACCAATGCCAATCCCGCCGTCGTGACCGCCCCAGGTCATTCTTTTTCCAATGAAGATAAAGTAAGAATAAAAGATGTTCAAGGAATGACACAAGTTAATCTCGGTCTCACTAAGGCCTATACGGTAGCAAACACCAACCCGGGGGCTGGAACATTTGAATTGTCTGGAATAACCTCTGTCGGTTGGGGGATATATACATCTGGTGGCACGGTTCAAAAAGTGACCAATACAATAAGTGGCCTTGGTCATTTAGAGGCCAAAAGCGTTGCGATCCTGATTGATGGCGCCAATCATCCCCAAAAGACGGTAGCAAGCGGCGCTATAAGCTTGGCATGGTACGGGAATTTGATTCATGTTGGATTGCCTTACAGTTCAATTCTTGAACCAATGAAAATCCATGCTGGTTCGATATTAGGAACAGCAAGAGGCAAAAAGCAGAAGATAACCAAACTGACAGTTTGTTTTTATGAAACCTACGGCGGGAAATACGGCCCTGATCGAAATAATTTGATGGACATTGCTTTTGGTACAGGAGACCAGCCAGCATTGGCGACAGAAGACAAAGAAGTTGAATTTGAAGGCGATTGGAAGGATGAAGCAACGATTTGTATCGTTCAGGATGAACCTTTTCCAATGACAGTTTTAGGTATTGTGCCAGAGGTAACGGTTAT
>CAYIFO010000079.1:0-1733 GCA_964362725.1 uncultured Candidatus Saccharibacteria bacterium | reverse complement strand
CCTTTTACTTTAAATTCGGCCGTAGACCATTTATTGAAAAAAGAATTTGACTTGCATCGTGCCAAACACGAGCCACATCCGATGATGACTGCCTATGGTTTGGATGCCATTCCCTTTAGTCACCCCAATCTAGGGGTCTGGCGGGAAAATTTTGTGGGGGTACAATTTTTGCATCGACCGACCAATTTGCTTATTTTTGGTGCCGTAGACGATATTTGGGAGCATAAAAACGGGGAAATTTCAGTTGTGGACTACAAATCCACCGCCAAAGACGGGGAAATAACCTTGGATGCCGACTGGCAGAGGTCCTACAAAAATCAAGCCGAGATTTACCAGTGGTTGTTGCGTCAAAATGGTTTCAAGGTCTCCAATACGGCTTATTTTGTCTATGTCAATGGTCAAAAGGACAAAGAGGCCTTTGATGGTAAGCTGGAATTTACGGTCAAAATTATTCCCTATGAAGGCAATAGTGGCTGGATTGAGGAGGTACTGAAAAAGATAAAAGCGTGTCTGTTAAACCCTAAAATCCCCACTGCCGACCCTGCCTGTGAGTATTGCGCCTATCGCGAGGCGGCCAAACGGGTTGGGGGTTAAGTTATCCACAGGTTTGTCTCCTTAGTAGTTATTTAAGCTTTATAGCCGCGTCTTTTATTGGAGTGTGATGTCCGAATACCTCGTTGGCTTGCCACGAGGATGAGAACACGCGCTGGGTTTTGGGCGGTTGGGTGGACCGCTCTTTGCCAAAAAAACCGCCACGGTATTTTGTGCCTAATACCCCGACGGCTTGGCCGCGGGGATAGGACACAAAATCTGTTTTTATGTACAGTCTTGCTTTTTTGGGGCTTTGACGGTAAGATAAGAATACCATTCAATTGGGAACTTAAAAGGTCGATTTCTATAAGCTTAGTGAATTTACCTAAATTACAATATGAAGAATTATGTCATTGCCGCTGTTGTTATTATCTTGATTATTGGCGGAATCGTTTGGTACAAAGGAAATAATGCTACTCCAGTAGACAACTCTGACCAGACTGCTACCACGACTGATACTACTACAACAACTGATGGATTAAACAGTACTACTACCAGTACCACAACGGTTACTCAATAGATTTTAAAGTTTTTTGCTTAGTCTCGAGACAAAACAAACCCATAGCTTTGCTATGGGTTTGTTTTGTCGGGAGGGAATTATAATTTGAACTAATTGTCTGATTTTCTGATATAATTTAAATATTAAAAACTAAAAACGATTTTATGGATATAACTACAATCATTGAAATTACTACCAGATTGTTCGTGGCGGTTATCTTGGGAGGGGCGTTGGGAATAGAAAGGACTATCGTGGGTCGTAATGCCGGTCTCAAGACCTACTCATTAGTCAGTTTAGGTTCTGCCTTATTTGTGATGATTTCTTTGGAAACTGTTCCATTGTTCGCTTCTTTTCCTGGTTTCAACCCGATTATGATGGCCTCACAAATAATTGTTGGAGTAGGATTTTTGGGTGCGGGGATGGTCATTTTCCAACAGTCCAAGGTGCAAGGATTAACTACGGCAGCCGGATTATGGGTATCGGCTGGTTTAGGTATGGCGGCTGGCTTCGGTTTTTATGGGGAGGCGCTTATTGCAGCCTTGCTTGCCCTTTTAATCTTTACTATTTTTTGGAAATTGGAGGAGAAAGTGCTGAAAAACTACACAACGAATAGCGAGACCAATGGAATCTGTGATGATAAAAA
>CAYIFO010000078.1:0-1805 GCA_964362725.1 uncultured Candidatus Saccharibacteria bacterium | reverse complement strand
TTTTTATTGTTGGCCAGCTGAAAGTCGGTGATGGGGTCGACTCGGTCATAAAAGGCGGAAAAGTTGACCCGGTTTTCGGAATCAAACAGTTGGGAGAGAAACCGGCTGAGCTCAAAAGCGGCGTTGGGAACGGCTCCGCCGACCAGACCGGAATGGAGATTATTTTTGGCAGTGGTGTATTTGAGAGTCAGATTAAATCCTCCCCGGAGAGATGATTCGAGGACCGGACAGTCGCCGCTGATTTCACCATCGGAAACCAGGACATAATCTGATTTGAGCAGGGATTTATTATCTTGCATAATTTTCGGCAGATCGGGATTGGCGGTTTCTTCGTTGCCCTCGATGAGGAATTTGACGTTGTAAGCCAATTTTTGGGACTTAATCAGATACAGAACCGTGTAAATGTGGATGAGGATTTGACCTTTGTTGTCTAAGACTCCCCGACCGTAAAGCCGGCCTGATTTTTCGGTGAGAAGGAAAGGATCTGACAACCAGCCGTCTGCTTGGTCTGCCGGCTGAACGTCGTAATGACCGTAGACTAGGACGGTAGGTAGTGAGTTGTGGGTAGTGTGACTGGCGAGAATGACCGGATTGCAAGATGAACCGGTGAAAGTCTCGACTGAAAAGCCGTATTTAGCGAATAATTGCTTTAGCCAGTTGACGGTTTTGGCAATTTCCGGTTGGAAAGCCGGGTCAGTAGAGATACTTTTGAATGCCACAAATTGCGTCAGTAGTTTTTTAAATTCGTCCATTAGTTACCTCCATAGAGAAAATTTTCTAGTTAACTGATTTAACGCTTCTTTGTTGCCGAACATACATATGCCGTAGTATTCGAGTTCGGTTTCTGGAGTGGCTTGGGTTCTTTCCTTTTGCTCTGTGTAAGTACCCACTGTCATAGTATTCGTGAAATCAACGAAGTGAAAACCGGATGTTGTAAGTTCGTTTCGTAATATTCGAATTTGATTTGAGTTGTCCGCAGCCAGGATAATAAACGGATGATCCGAAATGCTTTTGTGATCCCCGCCGTTTTGATCAAAGTAGGAATTGAATCTCATTTCTGGGATGTTTGGATAACTGGCAGAAAGGCCGGCTGCCATATGTCCCAATGCGTTCATTAAAGACCCGATTGGGATCTTTTTATTTAGAACCGCTGCGAATTTATTTTGTAATTCATCGGCTTGCATTTTGTTTTATTTTAGCAAACTGTGGGCTAACATTTATAACTTGATATTCCACCAGCTTGTTGAGAAGTGCCTCGAACTCCGAGTTTGCTTGGTCGACTTTTTCTTGGTCAGATCTTTTGTCGTGTTTAATTTCCCCTAAATTAACGTCTTTAATTCTGGCACCGGAAAAAAATGCGTCGAGGACGATTCCGGAGGTTATATATCTTTCACCAATTTTGTAGGGATAAATAAATTCTCGCTTAATGGCGAATAACCCGGATAGGGGTTGAGAGATGTTACTGAGTTCAGGTACCAAATGGCGGAATATTGGTCTAACTAAGTATTCGGTAATCCTCCCAAAATTTTCGAAGCTCCCAATTACGAAATCTACATCTCCAGTTAGAATCGGATCAACCAGCTTTGTAATCATTGCTGAAGTTGCGGTTTCAATATCTGCGTCGAAAAATACTAGGATTTGGCTTTTCGAGTGACGTATTCCGGTTTTCCAAGCATTTCCTTGACCAAGATTATGTGTGTGTGAGAGACAAGCAATTCGAGCGTCCTTTTTTGAGAGCACAATTTCTCTAGTGTTGTCGATTGAACCGTCATCAATGACTATAATCTCAGAAGCGTTTGTCTGGC
>CAYIFO010000077.1:0-1833 GCA_964362725.1 uncultured Candidatus Saccharibacteria bacterium | reverse complement strand
TCATACCTGGAAGCAAAATTGAACACCATGAGCATCGCCGTCTGATCACGGTCTTAGCTGTCGTTATCGTGATCGCGATTTTGGGTTTTCTTGGGTATCGGTGGAATTCGTCAAGACAGTTTTTTATAACCAACGACAAAATCAGCAATACCCCTCAAGAGTCGGCAAAAGCACAAATCGGCCGGGATTTGGAAAAATCAATCGTGCCAATCACACCAAAAGATAAAGCTACGGCCGCCGAAAATCTCAACAAAAACATCGTTCCCCTTTCCGAAGCCGAGAAAGAAGCCATAGGCCGGAGAATGACCGAGTCGCTTACAAAATAGCCTTTTAATTAAAATAATATTTAACATTCACATGAAAAAAAATACTTTATCCCTTCTCCGTATTGCCACGGCTACCGGACTGGCCCTTGGAACTTTCACTATTTCCGCTTTGGCGGTTGATTGGAAGGCTCCGACTTGCACAGCACCGAATTGTAACGCCGACGCACCAATTAATATTGGAACAAATCCTCAATATAAAGTGGGGGCTTTGGCTATAGGCAAAGATTCGATTCCAACCGGTTCATTCAAGCTTGATGTCACAAATGGTGTTTCCTTTCTTCAAGGTGCCTATGTTAGCGGTTTGACTGATACGCAAACACTAGCGGTCAGATCCGGAAACATAGCAGCCGGAAATGTTTTGACCTCAAACGGTACAGGAGTTGCACAGTGGGCACCCAATGGCGGAGCCCTGAAGGTCTTATCCGGATACGCCACTTCAGAATGTCATATTTCCAACACTGGCACCAGTCAAGATGGTGTGACAGTTTGTCAAGATAATGTCGGCAACTTACAAAATTTTGGTTATGTAAGCGTGGATTATGTTTATAAAGATATTACTTTCAGCACATCTTTTACAACAATACCGCAAGTATTAGTAACTCCAAGAAACTTTGGATCCGGCGCTACAGGTGTAACAACCGCCACAGACCATATCGGAGCTTGGCCGATAAATGTCACCACAACTGGTTTCAGAATGATTTGCTTCGGATCACCAACAAATGTTGACTATACGGAACCAGGAGCTTGTTCTTGGCTAGCCATAGGACAGTAATTGAACTAGTAATCAGTAAAAAACAAAACCCTTCTATTCAGTAGGGTTTTATTTTTGATACATTTATTTGTACCTATCCAAACTCCACACTATACCCCGCCCCCGCCAAACCATCCCGCCCGGTCAAATTCTCAAACTTCAATTTTTCCACCCCCTCTCTCTTATCTATTCCCACTTTCTCCGGCCATTCAACCATAATCAGGTTGTTTTTATCAGTCGCCAATTTATCGAATTCCAGAGCGGCCAAATCTTCGCTTCTTTCCAGACGATAGGCGTCGATATGGATGAGTTTTTTGTGTTGGAGAGGTCCGACCTCTACACCATATATCTTCATTAAAACAAAAGTAGGACTGGTCACCACCTCTTTTATTCCCAACTCTTTGGCGACCGCCTTTACGAAAGCCGTCTTCCCTGCCCCCAAATGACCCGAAAGACCAACAATAGTCGCTTTATCATAATTCGCCATTTTGGCCACAATTTCAATAAGCCAATCATGAGCGATCTTTTGAGTTTCTTCCAGAGAATGGGAGATGATTTTAGGCATTGAAGTATAATAGCGCATTTGAGTATTTTTGGAGAGGTATTGTTTGTTGCCGAGGCGAGGCCTCGGCAAAGGCAAAGAATTAAGCCGCCCTCCATTACTGAAGAAGCGGCTTTGTTGGAGAGATTGCTTGTCCTTCGTAGCTCCGAGAGTAGCGAGGAGCGAAGTAGGAACCTCTCCTGAAATTAATAGCT
>CAYIFO010000076.1:0-1844 GCA_964362725.1 uncultured Candidatus Saccharibacteria bacterium | reverse complement strand
CGGCTGGCGGGGTCTTGTGGTTTGTCCTCAACGGCATGCCGTATATAAACAAACTTCGAGAAAATTGGGAAGCCCAACGACTTCAGGCGCAGTGGGAAAAACCCTATCGCGAAGACACTTACGGCGGTAAAACCCCCGAGGAGACATACGATATGTTTTTGGATGCTCTCTCCAAGGGAGATACGACCTTGGCAAGCAAGTATTTTGTGGTAGATGAACAGGCAAAATGGCAAAAAACCCTGGATGAGTATAAAAAACAAAATTTATTAGCCAACTTTGTACAAGAGCTGGAAAATAATCGCAAAATTTGGACAAAATTACCCCCGTCAGGTGACCCACTCTTTAAAGACACAGAATCTTATGGATACTCTGTGGTAATAAAAAATGGTACGACAGCTAATATTGATGGTCAGAAGGTTAATATTCCAGCCGGTACTTATGATAATGAGACAGAATTTCAGCTTAATACATATACAAAAATCTGGAAAATAGGTCTGTTATGAGACACAAACGAATCAAAAACTTCATAGTAGGAGGGGCGCTTATTGGCGCTTTTTTCTTTACAAACGCATTGGCTTATAACCAGGACTTTACCCATCCGGCGCTAACTGACCAAATCGTTGATTTTTACAACCTCAACTTTCCTCAAAAGCTCAACAATCAAGATAAGGTATGGCTCATTAAGGGTTCCATGGACGAGGACCAAGGAATGAGGCCGATGAACCATTTTTACGACCCGGTTCATAACATAGGCATGGCCGGATTTTCCACATCAAAACAATGGGCAATGAGTTCCGGCGCCCAGTCAAATTTAGCCATGGCCAATAATAGTATTGCCCAATCGGCGGGAGTGATTAAGAGCCCCGATGACTTTTCATACCAAAGAGCAATGGATGATTACGCCCAGGGAGACAGACAAAGAGCAATGCTCGGGTTCGGACACCTTTTGCATCTGTTGGAAGATGCCGGAGTTCCTGACCATACAAGGAACGATCCTCATCCGCCCTTAAGCGATTTGGGCAGTCCCTATGAACACGAAATGGCGAAATGGAGTCCTGACAATTTTAATATTGTCCCAGAGCTTATAAAAGAAGGTTTAAAACCGATGATTCTTGCTAACTTGGGCGAATATTTTGATAAATTAGCCAAATATTCAAACGGAAACTTTTTTAGTAAGGATACAATTAGCAACGACGGTTTTGACAAACCAAGCGTAAAAAATATCCAAGGTCTATCTGTAAACGGGAGAAACAAGTTGTTTATAGTAGGAAAAGATACAAATAGGGATAATTTTCCTTTAGCATTAATTCAAGCACAAGCTGACGGAACAACGGCCAATGTTTTAATAAGTAAAGAAATAGGATCCTATATCCTCGACGGCTACTGGGAGCGGTTGTCAAAAGAGGTGGTTCTTAATGGCGCAGGGGCATTGAATCTGCTAATAACCGAAGCAGAGAAGGCCAAAACAGAATATGCAAACAGACCGGCTGATAAGAATTGGTTTGCCAGATTGTTGGGTTTGATAGGAATTACCATAAATAGCGACTCTGTGGATAACCCAAACAATAGTGACAACGTGGTGACACCAACTTCGAAGGTGACAAATATGCCAGTGTCACCAACGTTAGTGGTGACAAAGACACCTGTCACCACTGTCACCACTGTGTCGCCTACCATGTCACCCACTCCGTCACCATTAAAAACACCAACACCAACACCCACTCCAAGCCAATCTCCTGCACCAAAGTTATCAACAAAGAATTCCGGCCGAGTGGTTATAAACGAGATTGCCTGGGCGGGAACCGAGGCGGCGGCAACAGACGAGTGGATTGAGCTGTATAACA
>CAYIFO010000075.1:0-2016 GCA_964362725.1 uncultured Candidatus Saccharibacteria bacterium | reverse complement strand
TATCTTTGGCCTTTGAAATAATCGTCAACGGCCGACCAAATCGAGGCATTGAGATTGTTATCGTTGATAATGATAGCTGATGGCGAAGAACTGGGCGAAGGCGTAGGAGAAGTGCTGGATGTCGAGGACGGATTGACCGTTATTTGACTCGAGACTCCTCTACCGTAACCGGGATTATCAGATGTATAAATGTAGTAATTGGGCACGACATATTGAGGTTTTGGTGAGAAATTGTAGAGCATGATCGTCCAATCATTATTGGAGGTCACATCCATATACCTGTTGCAGATCTCGGGACTGGCACCAGTCAGGACTCCGCTCGGACAATAGAAATAGAGCTGGGCTTTGGTCGTATTCGAGGGGAAAGTAAAGCTCAATTTGGAACTACCGCCGGAACTGATAACTGCCGGATTGACTTTTATCGTCGGTCCGATTGCTGATACGGGCAAAGGGCTTGGGGTCGGAGAATAAGTCGGGGTCGGTAAAGGAGCATTGGTTGGAACAGGAGTAGAGTTTGGATAGACAGAAGCCGGAATGACCACCGTTGCCTGGGAACCGTCACTGAACCTGACGATCAATTTACCACCGGGCCAAGTCGAAGATTCCTTTTGACCATAAAGCTTGTATGTCACGGAAGTGTAGTTTGTCTGACCGAGAGGCAGGGAGTCGACATATTCCACATTGACTTGTTTATCGTTCAAAGCTATGACCAAAGGATACAACTGCTTGCCGAGATCAGCGCCATCACGACTCGTCGACCAGCCTTCGCCGTAATTGTTGCTCAAAATAGTCATTGATTTGATATTTTTGCCTCCAATATTATCTATCTTGAGAGTGGCTTGCCAACCCCAATCGGTCTTATCGGTATTCACATAACCTGCACCTGGGCCAAATACACCCCACATTCCAGCCTGATCCTCATTGGAACTTACCAGAGAGGCGGAAAGCGTGCCGTTGAAAGTGTTAACTGAAGAAGTGACAGGTGGGACAGGAGTCGGGGATGATGATATGTTATTTTGACCAGTAACATTCATAGGACCACTTATGCCTTTGTGCGTTATACCGGTTGAAGCATCATAAGCAGTGACAAGAATATTGTATTGACCTGAAGCAACCAGGTTACTGTTATTCAATAATTTCCAAACTACCTCTCCACCACTTGGATAATTGATAGACACGCCCAACTTGCCACTGAAAATTAACCATGATGATGTTAGCTGCGGGTTTACTAGAGCAACATTTAATTTGACGGTTTTCCCAGCAAGCTCTGTTGGATACGTCCATCGTATTATATGACCGTCTCCTACTGTCCACGTCTCATAGGTATTTGTAGGAGATGTTATCGGCATATCATATTTTTCCGTTGTAGAAGCGGTTGATGATCCCGTGGAAATCGGATAGCACACATAACCATCCGGACACTTGATTGTTGTCGGTGTTCCAATAGGTGTGCATACATAACCATCCGGGCATTTGACCGTCTGCGCCGTTGCCGTCGAAGTGCCTGTGTTTACACAAGAAGAATTCAAAGCCCCCCGAGTCAAAGGTCCTACAAAACCAGTGGTTGGAATTCCATTGGTGTTTTGATATTTCATAACAGCCAATTGTGTTTCGGAGTCAAAATATCCCTTGCTCTTTGTCCCGGAACTGATACTTGGAATACCATAGCCGTTGGCTATCAAGAAAGTTTGTAGAGCCACAACATCAGAGCCTTCTGAACCAACGGCTAGATTGGTGTTGAATCGGTAACAATTCTTGGTGACCGGAATTGGAACAGGTGTTTGACTTGCCAGATTAGCTGTCGCAGTCTGGGCATTTACCGAAACTGGGACGACTACAAAAACCGCCACTACCAAAATAATAAGAGGGATGAATAATGAGAATGCTTGTTTTTTCATATAGTTAAATTATTGATAATTGACTTTCAATGATAAAAATGATGCGACTACTATTACATACACCAGTCTAACACCCCCCCCAGTTTAAACAATAGGTAGGTTGTGAGCGAGTAACCCC
>CAYIFO010000074.1:0-2025 GCA_964362725.1 uncultured Candidatus Saccharibacteria bacterium | reverse complement strand
ATATGCCGGCGGGGTTGACATAAGGATTCCATCTTTTACACATGGTCTCCCATGATAAGTCTCAAAAAGGCGAAGTGCCGGAGCATTCTGATCGTCTTTGATTCTGGCAAACCTTATTGAAGTAAGCCAGTGTACCCACTCACCGATTTTTTCTCCATTTGACAGAATGAAACCTATTGGCGGTTTGTCTTCCGGCCACATTGAAGACAGGTAAAGAATACGAGATGGTCCTCCGGGCAAGTCATAATGAACATGTTGATTTATTTCAGTCTCGCTTAAAAATTTGCTGTCAATCAAATTCTCCTTGTAACCGGTCTTGCCCATGAAGGTTACAAAACGTTTCATGTCCGCGATACCGGAATGAGCACCATCCCTGAAATAAATGAAAGTGCCGTTTCTTCTGATGTCATCGAGGGTAAAAGTTCTTATTTCGTGGGGAATGTCCAAGACATAACTTCCGGCACTGCAAAAGACGAAGATCTGTTCGGTGATATAATTCACGATAACCGAGAAGATGGGAATACCCTTGCGAACGCAAGTGATGGAAGATGTGCCTCCAGTAATTGTGGCCGGCGCACCGAATTCTTGCTCCCACTTATTCCTAGACTCTTCGTTCCGGATAATTTCACCGACAGTCCGATCCTTTTCGGTGAAGTAACCAAAGAATTTCGCCATCTGATAGGAACGATCCATTGGATCGCTGAAAAAAACGGTTCTAATCCTGCGTGAATTATCAAAGGTGTTAAAATGATGTTTCTGAGTTGAGCCGGTCTCTTCCGTAATGACCAGCGAATCTTCGTCATATTGACGGAGCTTGGTGCATATTGTGATTTCCGGTCCGGCGTCCATACCAAGAGTGTCTTCTTTGCCATAGGCCAGGCTGTTTTTGAGGACATCGGCGACCGTGGAGTGGATAAGAGCATAGTACGCTGCGAGAAGAGCGTTTATCGACGCGTTACAGTGAGAAACTTCAATACCTTGCATAAATCCTTTCAATGTTCAAAGATTCTTAATTGAATCCTTTCAGTGTTAAAGACTACTCTTTAACATTAGAAAAGCAAGCTCGTGAATTTATCGCGTTCACCAGAAATTCACTTCGCTTATTTTGCGTTTGCACCACATTGTAGCTTTGCGTAGTAAAGCGAAGTAGTGCCAATCGTAGGGTGGAATTGGAACCAGATTGTGATGAGTGTTAGGAGTTTTATCCAGCTCAAACAATGATTTTGTTTAGAACTTGCTTCCAATCTTCAACGATGGTTACGTTAAGCAGATATTGCTTGAATTCCTGGATTTCAGCCTTATCCGGCTGAAATAGGTACAAGTTTGGAGTTGATTTGATCATGTGGCTAAGAACCTCCAACCGATCATCAATGAAATAAGTAATACCGAGTTTTTGACAGATAGCATCTTTTTCGTGACGCTCTCTTACAATCGTATCATGAAGATTGGCGTATAAAAAGAGTAGCCCGGCAAAGTGAATTGCGCGGGCTACATGTTAAGGATGTTTTCGATCTCTTGCCACGACTCTACGACGTGGACGTGGGAAAGAGTCCCAGTGCCGTTCCACTGCTCGACCTCTTGTTGTTGAGGACGAAACAGAAACAGATGAGGGACCTTTCCTGCGAAATAGCTCATGACCTCCAATCGATCGTCGACGACTATGGTTGTGCCGTAATGTGTCTCGCTCGATTGATCCATATGAAGGGTTTTATCTCGACCGCCTTTTGTGCGATCGACCCGTTCGAGTGGAATGCCTGTGCGCTCCGTAAACTGATGGTGCGCGAGCCAGGCGAGGATTTTTTCGGTTGCGAAGTCAGTGGCTTTGTAAACCACGGTGATATTGCCGCCGAATCGCTCATTGAACCGCTTCAAGCTATCAAAGACCCCGGGAACTTCCGGTATCGAATTGTAGTCGATCGTGTGAAAGTTTTCTGGCGTGATGTTACTCAACCAGTGGGCAATGATGACATTGCCCAAGTCGACGATAGCGCCGCCCTTTTGCTTGTCATTATTTGCCTTTTTTTG
>CAYIFO010000073.1:0-2032 GCA_964362725.1 uncultured Candidatus Saccharibacteria bacterium | reverse complement strand
GTCAGGCACGGTCAGTCGGTATATAACGAAGAAAGGGAACTTGTTAATCGTGGCGTGCTCAAGACCTACACCGTTAAAATCAAAAATACGCGGGATGCTGATTTGCCATTATCAAAACTTGGCAAGCATCAAGCCCAAAAAACCGGGCCATACTTAAAAAAGAAGTTCAAAAATTTTGATTTGATTTTTACCTCTCCCCATAAACGCGCGTATAACACGGCAAAAATTATTGCCCGCAATTTTCCTAAAACCAAATTTGCCGTTGAAGAAAGAATTAGAGAAAAAGAACCGGGGATAACAGACGGTTTGACGCACGATGAAATTAAAATATTGTTTCCGCACGAATATGCCAGAAGGCAGAAAGAGCTGAAATATTATTTTAGACCGCTCGGCGGAGAATCATATCCGGATATAAATCTTCGGACGTGGTCGTTCTTATCATCAATAGTCCGGGAATACGCAGGTGCCAAAATTTTGGTCGTATGCCATTCGGCAGTCATTCTTTCTTTCAGAAAAAATCTTGAGAAATTCAGTGAAGCTGAAGTGTTGCGAATCAATAAGAAGGATGATGTTAAAAACTGCGCGGTTATTTCTTATAGGTACGATCCAAACCTGAAACCTAAGCCGAAGATGAAATTGGATATTTACAATAAAATCGCCTGGTAGGCGATTCGGAATAATTAAAAACGGTCCGTGCGGGACCGTCGGTTATGCTATCAGCCGGAATTATTCGGCTGGCGGTGCTGTGGATTCCAAGATTGTCTCTATCTCTCTGATAAAATCACGAACTTGTTCTGCCTCTTTTTCCGATAAAACCTCGTTTTGCAAAAGTTCAGCCAGTAACTTTTCTTGACCCTCGGTGTCGACTCCTGTTGCCAGGGTAATCGCCAGTTCCCTGAGTTCATCTTCTGGACAGGTTGGGGATTTTGCTAAACTGCAGGAAACGAGGTTTGGCTCGATCGCTTTTACGTCGTTATCGGTTATGAGACCAGCTTTTGATAGACCTGACAAAATGATTCTGCCCTCGGCTATGGTAAAGAATCCATCGGTAAGGTATGCCATACCGCCTATCTCTACTTGAAACTTCTTATGCGGCGAAGGATTACCGCATGGGCAATCTACAATGGAAATCATGATCTACCTCCCGTTGTAAAGTATCGCCACTGGAGTGTAGCACATACCAGATTTTTGGTAAAGCCTGGTAAATGTAAGCCAAATCCTAACTAGACATGGTTGTGGGTAACTTTTTGATGGGACTATTCCAAAGATTGGTATAAATGTTAAAATTACTTGTATATAATAATGTAAGAATTCTTGCTTTTTGTGCCGATGATATCGGCATTTGTAGGCTCGGTCTTACTATTTTGGGGATATGAGTATATCGAAGAAACTAGCGGTCGGAATGGCGATTGCCGTTCTGATGGCCGGTATGACAGTCGGAGTTTTTATGGCTAAGGGGCCGATCCAAGCAATATACGCCCACGATGATGACGGCAGAGATGATGTTGATGACGAAACTGTAGACGGCGAAACCCTGGATGAGTTATATGATGCGGTCTTTCATCGTCCGGCAGATTCGCAAGGCCGAGGCTTTCACTTGGGCCGCCGATTCAAGGATGTGCTTAGGGATTTCAGGAATTCCCAAGAAATGAAATATTACGGCGCTTTGTTTAAAGCCGTGAAATCTTACGAAGAAGCCCAACGTGCACCGGGTACTTTGACTGAAGCGGAAAAACAAAGCTACTTGAATCTTATAGATTCAGCATTGGCTAACTTGTTGGCCTGGGTTGCGACATTGCCGGATCAAGAGGCCTGCAAGGCAACAATTGGTGCTGTTGAAGCGCGGGAAGCGATTCAAAGAGCTTATGAAGGCATGAGTCCGACAGCCAAGGCTGCGGCGGAAAAAGGAATATTCAATGCCCTCCAGCAATTAGGCAAACCCAACATGCTTAGCATTCACCCGAAATGTTTGAGGACGCCGACCCCGATAGCATCACCATTGGTGGTCCCGACTCCTTCTCCGACCCCCACG
>CAYIFO010000072.1:0-2040 GCA_964362725.1 uncultured Candidatus Saccharibacteria bacterium | reverse complement strand
TATACGCCGCTTTTTTTGCCATTCATTTTGCCCTTCTGCCCAAATCCGGTCCGGGCGATCTTTTCATGTCGCCTCGTTTTCAAAAGACTCTGTCCGGCAATCAACACGCTTCTGATCCCAATCTTGTCGCTCCCAAATTCCCAAGTAAATTCCTGGAACTTAACTGGGTTATGATCACAGGAAATGTCGACATGACAGCCACTCATTCATATTCCAGTGAATGGTACACCTGGCCTCTTATGTGGCGCTCCATATTTTACTGGCAATCGGCCAGCACGACCGCTCCTACATATTCGTACATTTATCTTTTGGGCAATCCTTTTATCTACTGGTTCGGCACCGTAAGCATATTGAGCCTGATTATTTTCTTTATCGTCTCTTATTTTTCAAGAAATCTTTTTCTTGATGAACCCACCAAGAAAAAAGTCCTTTTGTTTATTATGATCGGCTACGCTATCAACTTTATTCCCTTCGCCTATATAAGTCGAGTCATGTTCCTTTACCACTACGAGACCGCTCTTGTATTCAGTATAATAAGCCTGGCTTTTCTTTTGGATTTCCTGAAAGGAAAAAAGAAAATATTAATTGCCACTCTAATAATCCTCGTAAGTTTGTCGGCTTTCTTATACTGGAGTCCTCTCACCTATGGCCGGCCACTTTCCGATGAACAGCTAAAGTCTCGGATGTGGCTTCCGACCTGGCGCTAGGATATAATTAGACCATGGCTACCGAACCTCTCATAACCTGGAACGCTCCCGAACATTTCCATTCCGAAAAAGGCTCCGACTGGTACTGGGCCGTCGGGATTATCACCGTCGCCTTATCGGCCGTGGCATTTATTTTCGGCAATTTTATCACCGGCGTATTCGTCCTGGTGGCCGCCGTCGCTCTGGTTCTTCATGCCGCCCATCCCCCTCGCCAGGTTTATCACGAGATCAACGACCGAGGTCTCATGGTCGACAAAACTTTTTATCCCTTTCTTTCCCTCGAATCTTTCTGGATCCCCCACGACGAAATGCCCGCCAAAATGGTAATCAAATCCCGGAAGTTCCTGATGCCTTTTATTATCGTCTACATAGAGGAAATTGACCCCGAGGAAATACGCGAGGTTATGCTCCGGTACATAGCCGAGACTGAACATCGTGAACACTTCCTTCATAGGATGTTAGAGAAGTTTGGGTTTTAGGACTTAAAAATTAGTCGTCGGAGTATGATATACTGATCTTGATAAACATATGACTCTGGATCAGAAAAAGTACGAAAATACCGTATTGTATTTGTGCCAAAAGCTCAATGGTGAAGTACGCAGTAAGAAGAAACTGGCGAAATTGCTCTATTTCGCTGATTTTGATTTTTATGAAAAGAATCAAAAATCGATCACTGGCGACACGTATCGCGCTTTGCCAATGGGACCGTTCCCAGTAACACTCGAGGAGGTTACCAACGAAATGGCTAAGAAAAAAACAATAACAATTGACCAAGTGACCGAACGGGAAGGATACAATGCTACCGAAATATATAAATCATTGACCAAACCTGATATGTCAGTATTCGATGCAGATGAGATAAAAATGCTTGATCGCGTAGTGAATAAATACGGACACCTTTCAGGAAAGCAAACAATGAGCGCATTCAAAAGTATTTTCCCGAAGAAACACGCTTTTCTTGCCGTCGTTCATGTCGAAGGCGGTGTGCAAGCCTTACGCAATGCCAAAATAGCCGAACAGGAGGGGGCTGACGGAATATTTCTTATCAATCATTCCATTTCCTATCCGGTCTGATCGAGTGCTACCGGGTAGTTCGGGAACAGCTTCCGAGCTTCTGGATTGGCCTCAATTGCCTCGATCTTGGAATGTCCGCGATTTATTTCATCCCAAACACACGGCGGGGCTGTGGGTAGACAATGCCGGTATCGATGAAAGCGCGAGGCCTGTCGCCGAAGCACAAGAGTTTGTAAGTCTCCGCAAGAAAAGCGGGTGGCAGGGATGTAGTGGACCCCTTTCTTTAGACACTAATTCTGTATCTTTATTTTAGCATTTT
>CAYIFO010000071.1:0-2145 GCA_964362725.1 uncultured Candidatus Saccharibacteria bacterium | reverse complement strand
CCACAATCTTTCCAGTAGGATCAACAGAGAAACCTCTCATACCAGCAGTCTGGGCCACCTGAGCAGCTGTAGCCCTGGCTCCTCCAGACCTCATCATCACCTGAATTGGATTATTAGGTTCAATTGCAGCAAAAGGCTTTCTGATAATATCTTTTCTCTCCATACGCACCTCAAAAATAAAACCTATGTCCACGGAGGATATTACGCTTTCAATATCTCTTTAGTTTACCCTAATTAGCTGTTAATTAGAGAGACTGGGTGTCCAGGATTTGGGGTACGTCTCAACCCGCTATTCGACATCCATTTTATTCACGATTCCTACTCCTGTAGATATTTCAAAGGTACCCATCGGGCATTAAAGCGCTTTAATGATTTTGTCCGTAAAGTTTCAAAAAATAATAGACAAACCTGCTGGGTTTTGAAATGTGATATCAGGAAATTTTTCGCTTCCATCGATCAAGAAATTCTTGTTGAGATAGTTAGAAAACATATTACGGATCAAAATGTTATCTGGCTTATTGAGAGAATTGTCAAAAGTTTTCAGAGTACTGCTTTGGGCAAAGGATTACCACTTGGCAATCTTACCTCGCAACTTCTAGTAAATGTTTACATGAATGAATTCGACCAGTTTGTTAAACATGGTCTGAAAAGAAAATATTATATTCGCTATGCCGATGATTTTGTCATCATGGATAGCGACAGAGGAGTGCTTATGGAAATTCTATTCAAGATCCAAGAATTTTTGGAAGAGAAACTCAAACTGAAACTTCATCCGAATAAAGTTCATATTAAGACAATCTCAAGCGGAATTGATTTTCTGGGTTGGGTTAATTTTCCGAACCACAAGGTGTTAAGAACTTCGACCAAATGGAGAATGTTCAAAAGGTTAGAGGATAAACAATTCAAAGAGGAATCAGTACGGTCATACTTGGGTATGTTAAAACACGGCAATGCCTATCAGTTGAAAAGAAATATTGAAGATTTATTTAGTAAGCAAATCCAAAATAAACTTACAACAACCTCCCCGCACCCTTGATCCCAATATGCCCATAGGCTTTATCGGTGGCCACGCGCCCGCGTGGTGTTCGTTCGAGCAAGCCAAGTCTGATCAGATAAGGTTCATAAACTTCTTCGATGGTGGCTTGTTCTTCGGAAAGGGCGGCGGCGATGGTATTCAAGCCGACGGGACCGCCGTTGAATTTTTCGATGAGAACTTTGAGAATGTCGCGGTCGGCGCCATTCAGACCTAGAATATCGATACCAAGCATTTCCAAAGCTTTTTCCACGACTTCTCTAGTCAAAGAAGTCTTCTTGATCTGGGCGTAGTCGCGACAGCGCTTGAGATAATAGTTGGCGGTGCGGGGGGTGAAGCGGGAACGAATAGCTATTTCTTTTGTAGCTTCGGGCTCGATTTTAATACCCAGAATTTTGGCTGATCGTTTGATTATTTGTTGAATCTCATCTTCGGAATAAAATTCAAGCTTGAAGACTCCTCCGGAAAAACGGGAGCGCAAGGGGGAGGAAATCATGGCAATCCTGGTGGTGGCGGCTATGAGGGTGAAAGAGGGAAGATCGAGCTCTATAGTCCGGGCCGAGGGACCTTTGCCGATTATGATATTCAAAGTACCGTTTTCCATGGCCGGGTAGAGGACCTCTTCGATAGCTTTATTGAGGCGATGAATCTCGTCAATAAAAAGGATGTCGCCATTGGCCAGGTTGGTCAGGACCGAGGCTAGGTCGCCAACCTTCAAAATAGCCGGACCGGAAGTGACTTTCATTTGGGCACCAGTTTCTTTGGCGATCAAATGGGCCAAAGTGGTTTTGCCGAGGCCGGGCGGACCGTAAAAAAGGATATGTTCGGGAGGATGGGAGCGCTCTTTGGCCGCGCCGAGGAGGATATTTAAGTTATCCTTGATGTTTTTTTGACCGATGTATTCATCCCAGTGGTTGGGGCGAAGAGTTTGGTCGAGGAAACCGGACTCCTTGTCCTCATCGGGAGTTTTTGGCGATATTCTTGACATTTGTGATGGTATATGCTAGTATAGCAATGAATAACAAACGGACCCAAAAATCTAAAAAAAGGTTTGAGCCCGGAACCCTCTAAGCAATGGCCTTCCCAGCTTTGGGCATAGTGCTAAGGACATT
>CAYIFO010000070.1:0-2218 GCA_964362725.1 uncultured Candidatus Saccharibacteria bacterium | reverse complement strand
CTATTACCAATGTCAATCAATTGACCAATAGGGCTTTGAGCATTGGCGATACCTTCACTTATATTTTGGTTGCTTTGGCTGTCATATTCATTGTCTGGAATGTGGTTATGTATATTATCAAGCCCGCCGGTTCGGAAAGCCGTGCTGAAGCCGGTAAAGCGATTCTTTGGGGCATAGTCGGTCTTTTTATAATCGTTTCCATCTGGGGCTTGGTCAATATACTGACTAATTCCTTCAAAACGCAACCGGGACGCCAACCCATTCCCAATTCTGGCAATACTCCTATTTATGGTGGTCTACCCGCCAACCAGGTTCCGCAGGTTGAGTAATCCTGATGTTCTCTCTCTTGAATTGGAAAGAAGCAAAGGCGGCAGTCGATCTGACCGCCTTTGGCAATGTGGTTGATCCTATTATTGCCAATATCGTCTATCCTGTAGTCGCCCTAATGTTTGGCCTGGCGGTACTCATCTTTGTCTGGGGAGTTATTCAGATGATCATAAACGGAGCTGATACCGAAGCTCGGAAAAAAGGGCAGTATACGATCATGTATGGGACACTAGGCATGTTCATTATGGTCTCGGCTTGGGGGATAATATATCTCATATCCAATACGATAAAGGGGGTTTAAGAGGAAGAGGCTGGACTTGTCCTTCCGTAGCTTTAGCGAAGGAGGATCTCTCCAAAAAGAAAACCGCCATTCGCTATAAAGCTGGGGCGGTTTTTTGCTATCATCGCAATAAATTAAGTCCGAGGGACCCTTTTTACTATGATGATTGCTTCAGTGGCAGTTTGTCCGGGAAGAAGCCGAACTCGCCACTGTTTAATATATGCCGGAGGCATATTGAGGTGTTTCCGCTCATTCCAATTTGGAGCCGGAATGGGAAAGATTAACGAATTGTCCATTTCGAGACGTTCCTCTGTTGGAACGTCACGAGTGACAAACTCGCACACTGTCCTGGTGCCGACGGTTGTGTTTTCGACACCTTTCCAGGTCGAACTGTCAAGACGAATCACAACCGTATCGTTGCTTCCCCAAGGAACGATTACTCCGTCATTGGGGGATGTGGCTGGTGCTACGAGCACCCGAGGTTTTTCGACTTCTTTAAGCCGATCGGCCAGGGCGGGCCGAGTCAGCCAATCAATGAATCGTGGATCGTTTAACTTGATCACGAACCATAGAACTAGTAACCCGCCTACTACGCTAACGACAATCCAGCCCAAGGACTTCTTAAGTCCCTGAAGTGACATTTTCCCTGCACTTGGTCCGCCTGTGAAGTTCATGGTTTATTCTTTCCTTTTTTGTTTGCGTTTACTTGTACTCCTACTTGTCCAGCTGCGGCTATAATCTTGCCGGTATCTGCATTAACTCCTGGAATTAGTAAAAGACCTTCAATCGGAATTCCAGTTGTTGCTGCTGCCATTGCTAGGATCATGTTTGCATCAGCATCTGGAGATGCTAGCCGAAGTTTTTGAATTAGATCCAATGTTTTTGCTCCAACAGCTGCCGCTTGTGCAGCCTTCTGGTAGTTTTCTGCTCGCGTGAGCTTAATAATCTGTGGCTCATTTGTAAACAAGCCATAACTCTCCTCAATTTTTGAAACCGTATTCGGCCCTCCAAAAAGTTGAGAGAATTGATTCTTTAAGTCATTTAGAGCGGTGAAAACTGCTGCTTCCTGCTTTGTCTTTACCCATCGAGTTATCTCTTGTTCGAAGGCGCCAGTGAAGTAAGCTTTTGCGGCGTCCTGTCCTTTTCTGACAAGATTCGCCAAATGTTCGTCTCTCAAGGGAGTTAAGATCACCTGCCATGTGACCAGAAGTTCAATATTGTCTTCTGTGTAGCATGTCAAAGTATTACCAATAACCACTTCACTCTTAAGATCAACGGAATCGAATTGTATCTCCCAGGGCAACTTGAAATTTATGCCTGGCCAGATTACTCTAAGCGATTTTTGTGACAACATTTGAGTTCGTGGGTCGGAGTCATTAGGGTTTATTGGTGCTCCTGATACAACATTCTTGATTAATTGATTACCAAGAACAATTGCCCAGTTTTGCTCAACATTAATTATAAACCAATCAAAGACAGGGGTTTTAAGTAAAATAGCTGACCAGACAATTATTCCTACCAGAAAACCGATGGCTGGCCCAACGAAGAAATGAGCAACATAGGCAATGAATCCAATCATTATGATCTGGATTCCTATTGCCAAAGCAGTCA
>CAYIFO010000069.1:0-2355 GCA_964362725.1 uncultured Candidatus Saccharibacteria bacterium | reverse complement strand
GTTCCGTTGGTTGTAACCAAAGTCGGGAGATAAGCCGTTGAACTTGCTGATAATGTTCCATAGAACATTCCATTGCCCCAGACGGTAAGGAGTTCGTTGGGGGTCGTCGTCCCGATGCCGAAGAATCCGGCATCGGTAAAGCGCGATCTTTCACTTGAATTGGTGGCAAAAATAATCGGATTGGCTCCAGTGGTAGAAGCGGTTAATGGACCGCTGTTCCAGATGAGAGGAGTTTGAACTGAAGTCGAAAAGACGGATTGATTTCCCCAGAGGTTGTCTGAAACCGTAAGATAGGTAGACGACGCGTTGATGATAGTTCCATTGGTCGCCCAGAAATTAGTGGCGGTTAGATTTGTTGTTGAAGCGTTGCCCAAAATAGTACCACCAGGAATATTTAGAGAACCATTAACTATTAGGTCGTCAACCGTGGTAGTGCTTGTAACGGAGAGAGTGCCTCCGATAGACAGAGTATTTAAGCTTGTGTTACCGGAAACGGCAAGAGTGTTGAAATTGCCCCCCGACTTGACCGTCAGAGATCCATTGATGGTGGCATCACTGGCTACAGACAGGTAGGTGGCAGAAAGGCGGTCAAAACCGGATTGGACCTGGGGAGCGATTGAATAAGTTGTCAAAGTAGCCGGTTGGCCTTGAACGACGATGGTTGAAATGGGATGTTCGGGAACAAGTTTGGCAATGCCGAACATTGTTTCAATGATGCCAAGAATGGTTTTCTTTTGGAGAGAGAGTTCGGAGTTAACAAGATTGGCCTGCCCGACTGTATCGTTCAGACGGGTTTCAACAATAGAGAGGCGATCTTCGAACAGAGTAAAATTGGAACCGGAGATGGAGATTGTTTGTTTGCCCTCCGTAACCTCGGCGAAGGAGGAGGATTCTTCAATTGTTTGCGCGTCCAAGGCCTCGGCTTGAGCCAGTGTATCAATAAAAGATTGGGATTCTTCTTGAATTGCGATTTTGGATTTTCCCGATTCCAATTCCTCAATTGTCAGGCCAGAAGGAGAAAATGGTTTAAAGAATGAAATTGATTTATTAATTCCTGAAACGAGCCAGTCAGAAAACTGGGGAATGTCATTGGGAAAGTTTTTGAATATACTCGAAAATATATTATCCTGGTATTTGATAGCTTGTTTGGAAAAATCAAAACCCGGCAGAGAGAATAACCCTAAAGCAACCCCGAACGAAACAACTAAAACCGCCACGCCCAATCCCGATGCCAAAGAAAATTTGAAATTTGACCAGCTTTTGAGAGATTTGAAAATTCCCAATTTCTTTGAAACATTTTGGAATTGATTAGAGTCCGCTGTTTTAATTCGCTCTTTTACCGTTTCCAGAATCTTTGATTTTTCATCAGGAGCCAGATGGCGGGAAGGCAATTGAATTTCTTGGGAGGATATAAGAGTTGATACTTTCTTGGAGATCTCCTTGTCTTTGAAAGTTTGGGCGGCCGATGATTCTTTGGGAGAAGAGATGTTTTCTACTTTGGATTCTATACGTTTGAGGATGGTAGCCAATTCTTGTTTTTCCATTTTGGCTTTAAGATTCTCAAATTCTGATTTTTCGGCCTTGGCCAAAGTTTCAATGGGAAAGGTATTTTTTTTGCTCATAACCACAACCGGACGGCCGGCATTTTTTTGATATTCATTTACCCATCGTGAAGTCGTAAACCAATTGCGGCCAAGTTTTACGGCGCGAAGTTTGCCCCTATGGATCAAGACGTTGATATAGTCGCGTGAAGTTTTTAAAACTTGTCCGGCCTCTGAAAGTGAAACATAAGCGTCGTTAACAAGAATTGGTTTTTTTTGATAATCTTCAATCCACTGTAAGGTTGTAAACCAGTTACGGCCAAGTTTTACGGCGTGAAATTTACCTCGTCTGACAAGCACGTTTAAATAATCACTTGAGGTATTCAAAATTATTCCGGCTTCAGCAAGTGTGATGTATTGAAAATTCTCTTTTGGCTTTCTTATTTTTTCGGGAATATGAGCCATAATTTCGCTTTTGTTCTGTTATCCGATCATCATTGATTGGATAACAGATCAATACTCATATTGTATCAAATTGACATCCTATTTTTGGCCACAAAAAAACGCCAACTTCGCTCCTTAATTAAGGAGCTTGGGCTAATAAAAGAATTGCCGGCACAACCTCAATATCGCTCCACCGTACAAAGCCAAAAAATCGCGATATGGGTAATAATTTTCGTTTTATCTTTTTTAGTTCGTATATATTTAATCTGAGACGGCTATAATCATTAGGTCTAATCATATTCATTTGTCGCGTTTGCCCTTAACGTAACATAGATGCTCATATCGCTTTGTCTTCACGCCCGAGTTTATT
>CAYIFO010000068.1:0-2423 GCA_964362725.1 uncultured Candidatus Saccharibacteria bacterium | reverse complement strand
AACTAGCGGCGCGACTGCAGCTTTTGCTTTGCAGAATGCAAGTCCTGGTGTCGCGAATCAAGAATACATTCTGAACCTGATCGACACCCCCGGACACATCGATTTTTCCTATGAAGTTTCGCGTTCTCTTAGAGCCGTTGAAGGTTCTATACTTCTTGTCGACGCTACTCAAGGTGTTCAGGCCCAGACTCTCACCACCTTGAATATGGCCAGGGAAGCCGGTCTTACGATCATTCCTGTGGTGAGCAAGATCGATTCACCTTTGGCTAGAACTACCGACGTTGTCACTGAAGTTTGCCAACTTCTCGGTTGTTCCGAAGAAAGCGTTTTGTCGGTTTCTGGTAAAACCGGTGAAGGAGTGGAAAATCTCCTCAATGAGGTTATAAAAAGGGTACCACCGCCAAAAGATAGTTTTGAAGTCGGCAATAATTCAAGGTCAAATAATAGTTTTAGTTCCCTTATTTTCGATTTCCAATACTCCAATCACACAGGTGTAATCGTTTTTATCAGAGTTATGTCCGGAACCGTCAAAAGACATGATCGATTGAAATTCAAAATTGCTGGCAGGGAATTCGAAGCGATCGAAGTTGGTATTTTTGCTCCAGAAAACAAACCGATCGAATCGTTGGGTGCCGGGGAGATTGGTTATATCGTGACGGGCATCAAAGAAGCCGGTATTGCTTCGGTCGGAGACACGGTCGCCTCGGTGAGCGATAGTTTGCCTCCCTTACCGGGTTACAAAACCCCGCGTCCGGTCGTCTGGGCCTCTCTCTATCCCGAAAGTCAGGATGATCTGGCACTTCTCCGTCAGGCTTTGGGTCGCCTCAAACTCTCCGACTCGGCCATGAGCTATGAAGAAGAAGCTTCGGGTACTCTTGGCAAGGGATACCGATGCGGTTTCTTGGGCATGCTTCATCTGGAGATTGTAACCGAGCGTCTCCGCCGCGAATTCAAACTAGAACTGGTCGTCACCCAACCCTCGATTATATACGAAGTCGAGTACAAAAATGGCAAAAAAGCTTTTATTTACTCCCCATCTCTTTTTCCGGAGGATCATGAAGTCAAGGCTGTGGCCGAACCAATCGTGACCATGAAGATTATTACTCCGCCGCAATACCTCGGTTCTTTGCATAAATCACTTTATGAGCATGAAGCCGAAGTTCTGGCCACGGAGAATTTTGGCGATAACCGGACGATGGTGACTTTGAAAATGCCTTTGCGTGAGCTTATGCGCAACTTTTTTGACGAGATAAAAAGCTTGAGTTCAGGATACGCTTCGATATCGTATGATATTACCGACAATCGCCCGGCTGATGTGGTCCGGATGGATATTTTGGTGGCCGACGAACCTGTGGCGGCCTTTGCTCGGGTGGTGGCTCGCCGACGCTTGGAGATCGAAGCACAGACCATGGTGAGCAAAATGCATTCTATTATGCCTCGCGAACTTTTTACCTATAAAATTCAAGCCAAGGCCCTGGGACGGATTATTTCATCGGAGTCAATTTCCGGCAAAAAGAAAGATGCGGCGGCAACACTTTCCGGCGGTGACATAACCCGTAAAATGAAACTGCGCGAAAAACAAAAAGAGGGTCGCAAGCGCCTCAAAGCCTACGGTCGGGTCAATATTCCCCAGGAAGTTTTCGTCAAGATGATGCGGGCTGGCGAATAAAGCTAGCCGTCTTCCTCCAGAAACTAGGCAATTGTGCTACTGCCAAACGGGGGGGGAAATAAAACAAAATCATGCTAATGATGACCAGGATGCCGATGACGGTAAAACCCAATCCAACGGCTTTTTTGGTTTTTTCATGAAATAAAAACATAAATTTAGTATACTGTGTTGTATGAAATACGGCAACCGATCAATCTGGAAAAAAATAGGCAATTCGCCCCTGACTCTTTTGGTCATTTTGATAATTTCGGTCTTATTGGTCCGAGCGACATTCAATATTCGCGAAAAGACCTTGCTTGGCCAAGAAAAGTTGTCTCGTGCCGAGGCTGAATTGATTAAACTTGAAGAAAAGAAAAAAGTTTTGACCGACCGGGTCGCCTATCTTTCGACGGAGCAAGGCGTGGAGGCTGAACTTCGAACCAAGTACCGGGCAGTCAAGGAAGGCGAGTCGGTGGCGGTCATTTTGGATGACAAGAATCAAGCGGCTGCTCTCGTGGCTTCAAGTGCTGATACGAGTGATGCGGATTTGTCTTGGTGGGGGAGGTTCATCAGGTTCGTGGGGTTTTGAGGTTAACATGACACATGCGTGTGTTTCTCGTAAGCAAGAGGACTTAGCGGGCTTTGCCCGCCGAAGCTCCGAGCAAAGCGAGGAGCGAAGGCGGGTATGGTTTAGTGGGATATTGTGATCTTCAGAAAAATTGCGGGTATGGTTTAGTGGCAGAATGCGACCTTCCCAAGGTTGAGACGCGAGTTC
>CAYIFO010000067.1:0-2602 GCA_964362725.1 uncultured Candidatus Saccharibacteria bacterium | reverse complement strand
TAACGTCGGGTAGAAAAGATCGAAAAAGGGATAGTGGACCAAATCAGGATTTGTCTCAACGATTTCGATACCGTCGAGTTTTGACAAAGCTTCACCGAGATTATTTCGATAGAAACCGACTCCCCGGCCGGCAGAGTGTTCACCGCCCTCAAATTTGACCCTAATTTTTTTCATTTTTATAAAGTTCCCACAGTTTCATATAGGCAAAGGCGAAATGAAGTCCGGAGTAGAGAGAAAAGACAAAGCCGGGAAAACCGTCCAGAAAGCCACGATAGCGGAAGTAGAGGGAAAGGAAAGTGGCAGCCGGTTTGGCAAACAAGTAATTGAAAGTATTGAGGAGGGTGATTTTGATGCCTTTTTCTTTCATTTGGACGGCGGCCAAAGACGAATAGCGGTTTTCGCGAAGTAAGTAGCGACCAAAGTCCGGGGTGGCATAGTGATCAAGATCGGCAGTGAGAAAGCCAACCGGCCCGTCGACGACCATTTGCTCATGGACGTCTTTGGCGGGAAGATGGGCTTTGCCTCTTTGAAATAAACGGATAACCGGGTCGGGATATTGACCGGCGTGCTTTAGTTGACGGTCAAGGAAAAAATTTTTGCGGGTTAGATAGTAAGCGGTGGCTGGAGACGTGAGGGCGTTGACCTTTTGGCCTAGAAGTTTTTTGATGGGCGAAACCCAGCGGTCAACACCATAATATTTATCCGAAAGCAGTAACTTTATTTCTTTCTTTAGTTCGGGGGTAACGATTTCGTCGGCATCGAGCTGAAGAATCCAATCCCCCTTCGCCAGGTCGTTGGCTTTTTGTTTATTGATGTGAAAAATGGTAGGATTGGTCGTTTTGATGACGTGTGCTCCAAAACTTTTGGCAATTTCACGAGTCATGTCGGTCGAGGAACCATCGACAACGATAATCTCATCAGCTATGTCTTTGACTGCCTCCAAGCAGCGGCTGATGTTGGCCGCTTCGTTATAAGTAGCCAGAGTGACGGAGAGCTTCATCGTAAGGTATATTATGGCACAGGCTGTTAGTATTCGTCGTGGGTGAGGATGTCGGTAAAGATGACCTCATGGCCGTTAAAGACATAGACTATTCTCAGATTACCTTCGACCCAAAAGGAGTATTGATCTTGCCGTGCACCCTTGAGTTTATGCGTTTTCAGTGATGGATGGCGTGGGTTTTTGGCAAATAGCGACACTTGCTTGGCAACCTTATTTCTTAGAACTGGTCGGTCTTTATATCTTTTCTGAATTCTTTTTAAGAAATATTTCGAGTAGGAAATATTCATAAAAGCCCGATATCGGAGAGTCTACCAAGCTTAACAGTTTTTCCGAGATGATGTTCCTTTAGGGTCTTGATTGCTCGACTTTCATTTTTCTTACTCATCTCGTAGGTTGGTAAACCGCTGTCATCGATGAACAGAGCCGCTTCACGGCCAACAATGAACTTGAGTGTTTTAGTCAGATTGTAGCCATATTTAGACCCAATTGAGGAAATCGCCTGAACTTCTTGATCGGTGAGGGTGAGTTGTACTTTGGTCATAAGTAGTTACATTTTACTACTTTAGTGGCACTATGTAAATACTTTTAATTAGGTTTGGTGAAACGCTACATGACTTTGCCGCCCGGATCTTTAATGGTGTAGACAATACCGATATGCTGACCACCAGGCGCCCCTGGTTCTAATTGATACCGTTTTATCCAGTTGACATTCGGTATTTCTTCGGATTAGCATGGTGTTATGGTTTATGCTTTTATTGATGCGGCCAATTTGTTTTATGGGGGTGAAAAGAGCTTGGGTTGGAAAATCGATTACAAGAAACTTCTTTTGTATCTGAAAAACAAATTCTCTGTCTCGCGTGCCTATTACTATGCCGGTGTTGACGTAGGGAGCTACAAGGGAAAGGATAAGGGTATTAACTTGGATGGACTATTGGATTTTTTTCAACGGAAACTTCGGAGAGAACGATTGAAGGAAGCCGAAAGGTTGGAGATTGAAAAGTATATCCAAAGAATTAAATTTTATAAGAAGCTGGATTCGTTTGGATTTAAATTGAGGCTTAAGCCTACAAAAATATTTCGCAATGGAAAATCGACGGTCAAGAAAGCGAACTGTGATGTGGACTTGACGTTCGACCTAATGAGATACATGTCCCAGTATTCAGAAATAGTAATGCTTTCCGGTGATGGTGACTTTTCTCCAGTTCTCGAATATTTAAAGAACAAACTAAAGAAGGTTCATATACTGGCAAGATCTGAAAGAACGGCAAAAGAAATTAGACAACTTGCCGGGTCGAGGTTTATGGACTTCACTTACATCAGAAAATATACCGAATTCAAACCAAAATAAAAGGCACCCACGAAGGATGCCTTTCACGTTTAGTAAAGATATATTACCATAAACCAACTATTTATTCAAGGTTTAGCAAAGCGCCACATAACCCGACCGGCAGGGTCCTTGATGGTGTAGATAATGTCATTGTTATCAACCGGTTCGTCGGCGGCGATGATGAGCGCGTTTTTGATTTTTTCGTCCTGGCCATAGTCGATGCGACGAAATTCATATTTGCCAAATTTCCTAACCGTTGAAAAGCCGAATTTGTC
>CAYIFO010000066.1:0-2712 GCA_964362725.1 uncultured Candidatus Saccharibacteria bacterium | reverse complement strand
CTATGCTATAGGCCCAAGCCCTTTACAAAGCTTATATTACATTTTTTGGGGTAATTTTTCAATTTGGCACGCTACAAAACCGCACTGGCTGGCGCGGTTTTGATATCTTGTCGGGCCGCTGGCATTTAAGCCGACTGCTCGGTTTCAATCGAGATTTTAGCGAGGCCTCCGCGCCGAGCGGCCGAAGGCAAAATCCCGGAGAACCCAACGGGGCAACTATTCTTTCATGATTGAGCGCAATGTCGGGCTGTCGGGAATCGAACCCGATCTTCATGAACCCGAATCATGCGTACTGCCGGTATACTACAGCCCGACATTCCGCTCAATTTAATTTTGAAGTTGCCCGTCCAAGTGAAATCGTTCACTTGGATCTTCACACACCTTCACCCCGTTAGACACCTCTCGTTGTGACGCCAGGAATCAACCCGAAGTTTTGGGCACCAAGATATTACCGCTGAACTGCGTCCCGGTTCTAGATTGTATCTAACGGGGCGGGGCTGCGTACTACCGGTATACTACGGCCCGTATTTTATTCCACGAGGTATTTCTCTTTTATTTTTTCCACCTCTTTCTCTTCTTCCTCGGCGATCTTTAATTTGCCACGTTTCCCCAGTTCGGTTAATTCGTCATCCGAAAGTTTGCCCAATTCTACAACTCTATTTTTCAGATATTCTTGCGTATTTTTGCCGGGGTTATCAAGAACTTCATCCATCAATGCCCCGATTATCATCCCAATTCTCGGTCCCGGCTTTATGTCAATTAACTTCGTAATATCATTACCGTCTACTTTCAGCATCTTAGGTGATATCGGGTCGCGTGAAACCTTATCAATCATGAACTCTAAGTGCCTCAATTTATAAGGCTTGGCTTTTGCTACATCCGAGCCGATGCGGTCAGCTTCTCTCAATTTAATCAGGTCTTCAACATTTTCCCTCCCGATATTCGCCACTAATCTCCTAACCGACGATTCGGTCACCTCGCCGACATTATAGTAAAACATATGCCATCGCACCAGTTTTATGATCTTTTCCGCCTGGGCTTTCGGGAATTTTAAGCGGTCAAGCGCCTGGGCCGTCATCTTGGCGCTTATTATCTGATGGCCGTAAAAGGTCGCATCCGGCCCCTCTCCTCTTTTTGAACGCGGCTTGCCGACATCGTGAAGCAAAGAGGCAAGCCGGACTTCGGCCGAGCAATTCTCGTCAACGGCGTATTTCAGCGCTTTGAGATTGTGCTCCCATACGTCGTATTTGTGATGCTTGTTCTGCGTGATTCCCGCCCCCTCCAGCAGTTCGGGCAAAACATGTTTTAACAATCCTGTTTCGCGAAGCAGTTCTATCCCTTGATCGGCGCTGGCCGAATTTATAATTTTCAAAAATTCGTCCCGCACACGTTCTTTTGATATCGCCTGCAAGAAGCCGTGATTTTTCTTAATCGCCCCCAGCGTCTCTGCTTCTATCTCAAACCCCAGTGTCGTCGCGAATCTTACCGCCCGCATCATCCGCAAGGCATCTTCGTAAAAACGCTCTTCCGGCTTCCCGACCGCCTTTACTATTTTGTTTTCAATGTCGTCCCGTCCGCCGAATAAATCAACTATTTCACCACCGGCATTCATTGCCAACGCGTTAATCGTAAAATCGCGCCTTTTCAAATCGTCTTCCAGTTTCTCGGCGAACTTTACTTCGTCGGGATGCCTTTTGTCGGTATATTTGGATTCAATCCTGTAAGTGGTTGCTTCAATCACTTTTAATGTTCCGTCCTCTGAATCCGTTTTGATGCCGACTGTTCCAAAATCGTTTTCGTAAAAACTATCGGGAAAAATTTTCTGTATCTCCTCCGGCTTGGCGTTGGTCGTTACATCCCAATCTTGCGGCTTCTTATCCATGATAAAGTCCCGCACGCAACCGCCGACAACATAGCCCTCATAACCGGCCTTATTCAACTTTTCCAAAACCCCTTTGACTTCTTTTGGTAGTTTCGCAATCATGAAATAGATTTAATTTTCCGCTTTTTTTCTCCTTTTGGGAGATTTATTGTAAAACTATCCCCTATCTTGTGACCATTTAACGACTTGCCCAAAATAGTATCTGCGCCTATCGCAACTACTTTGATACCTTCAATCTCAAATTCCAAAAAATCGGCACCCTGCGGCAACAATAAATACAATGGATCTTCACTATCTAGGGCGACGATACTCCCCACGTGCGCGCATTCTCTGGTTTCTAAAGTCATCCTCGTTAACTGATTAATTGCCTTTATCAATTCGCCCTTTCTTCTTTGAAGATTCTGCAGCAAAGTGCCAGATTGGAATCTTGAAGTATCCGAGTGCGATTCCATTGCAGTTGGAGAACTTTTAACTTGTTCTTGCACCTCTTTAATTTCGACATCAACTGCCGAAATTTTATTATTGAATAAATCTATAACCTTTTCTAAGATAAGCTGTTTATTCATATAATTGTGCCCCCGCCAGGAGTCGGACCTGGATTGGCAGATTAGGAATCCGCAGTTCTATCCATTGAACTACGAGGGCTCTCCTGCGCTTTGGACTTTTAGCCAAAGCTTCGGAAGAGCGAGCATCTTAAATTTCCTAGGTGCTTGCCCTTCCGAAGCTCGGACGTGGTTCGAGCGGAGGAGGGAACTACGAGGGCTTATCTATGCTTAACATTGTCATATTACCACTTTTATGATATTTTTCAATTGCTTTTATGGCTCGGA
>CAYIFO010000065.1:0-2748 GCA_964362725.1 uncultured Candidatus Saccharibacteria bacterium | reverse complement strand
TCAATCGGAAACCAAAATTACGCATATACGGTTGTAAACCCGTCGGATTATGGTGTCCCGCAAAAAAGAAAACGCCTCTTATTCATAGGATCAAATATTCCAACTCCCAAGATTACTATTCCGAATCCTAGCAACTCGGACCCTGAATTTGGTGACTCACTTCTCAAGCCGTGGAAGACCGTTAGAGAAGCAATCAGCGACCTGCCTCCGATCAAAGCTGGAGAGAAAGGCGCCACGGATAAAATGCATTCATGCGCAAATCTATCCGAACTTAACATCAAAAGGCTCAAGGCAACACCGAAAGACGGTGGTAGCCGAGAGGCTTGGCCAGACGAACTAATTTTAGACTGCCACAGAGACGTAGCAGGATACAAGGATGTTTACGGCAGAATGAAATGGGACTCGCCTTCTCCTACGGTAACTGGCGGATGCTGCATGATATCCAAAGGCCGGTTCGGACATCCTGAACAAAACCGAGCAATTTCACTTCGCGAAGCTGCAAGGTTACAGACCTTTGCAGACGAATTTATTTTTGAGGGAAACTTTGGGCAAATCGCTGCTCAAATAGGAAATGCAGTACCGCCCCTGCTAACCAGAAGAATAGGTTACCATCTACAAAGGATTTGTAGCAACCCTAACGACTCCTAACATCACAGTTCTTCTTCAGGAATTTCTCCAATCTGAGAAGGGACCTTCCGGGAAAATTCAGGATTCGTTTGTCCCAAATCCTCATCACGTGCCAACCATTTGACCTTAAAAATCTATCAACCCTCCTGTCCCTACTTATATTTCTGGCGATTTTAGTTCTCCAGAATTCAGACATTTCATCCGACGTTTTTTTAAATTTCCTACCGTGCCAAAACTCTCCGTCAACAAATACGGCGACCTTAGCCTTCGGAAATACTATATCTGGTCTACCAAAAATCTTGAAATGTTTTTTGAAACTATAACCATTCTGTTTTAATAGCGAGAACATTATAATTTCCGGTTTTGTATTCTTTGATTTAACTCTGGACATATTGTAACTACGCTGTTGCTTAGTGTGAACGTCCATATTTTCAAGATTATATCTCCCACCTGACCCTCACAGCCTTGTTTTCTGACCGGACATAGATAGGGTAAATCACAAATTAGCCTCAAATCAACTTGATATTTAGACCTAACTTCCATAAATGTATAAGTTCTTCTTTTTTAAGGAGGTTTCCTCAGATAATTCCAAAGAAAGGCAGCGGTGTAAATGTCTGGGGACACGTCTTATCAAGCACAAAAAGCCAGTCGTTGGAGCTGGGTCAGAATCATTATTCTAGACTTCATAACAATCTTTACAGGACTTGAACCGCGATTTGAGGATAATTTACAAAATTTAAATCAGACTCAGCAACCCATTTTACCAACCCCGATGGGTCGCTCTGAACAATTTAAGATATGTGACCCCGGCGGGAGTCGAACCCGCGATCTCTTGGATGAGAACCAAGTGTCCTGGACCACTAGACGACGGGGCCGCGTGGTCAATCTAATTTGACTTTTGGCCTATTTTAGCATAGAATTAGCCTCCGTTACGTTAAAAAACTGCCCCCAACCCCTTTTTGACTAGCTGGAGACAGACGGCTACAATGTTCAAACAGCCGCGTCTTGCTTTTGGGGAAAATTGGCCTAAAATAACGAAAAATTAAATATGAAAAACAACAAAGTTAACCTGACCCTCACCGGCTACAACGAGCTGGTGGCTGAGCTGGCCGACCTGAAGGACAACAAACTGCCCGCCGCCATCGAACGCGTCGCTACCGCGCGGGCTTTTGGCGATCTCGCCGAGAACGCTGAATACCACTCCTCCCGCGACGATCACGCCGCCCTGATGGGGAAAATCGAAGAACTCACCGACATCCTCGCTCGTTCCCAGATCATTCAGACCACCACCAGCAAGTCCCAGGTTGGTGTTGGCAGCAAAGTCAAAGTTGCCATCAACGGCACCACCCACGAGTTCACCATCGTCGGTGAATGGGAAGCCGATCCGGCTGAAAAAAAGATCAGTCACGAATCTCCCCTTGGCAAAGCCCTCATCGGCAAAGCCGTCGGCGACAAAGTCGAAGTCGCCGCTCCCGCCGGCAAGGTCATCTATCAGATCAAGGAAATCGCTTGAAATGGATCGGTCTGCCGCGCTCGAACTCATTAATTCCTGGACCAAAAGCCCGAATTTAATCAAGCATATGTTGGCTGTCGAAGCCGCGATGCGCGCCTTGGCCCGTCATTTTGGCGAGGATGAAGAATTGTGGAGACTGACCGGTTTACTTCATGACCTGGACTACGAAAAATTGAAAGATACCCCCGAAAAACACCCCTCTTTGGTTTTTGACGAACTCGCCAAACACCATCTCGACCCACGCCTTATCCAAGCCATCCGAAGTCATGCCTGGCATTGGCAAGCCGACGCGCCGGAGCCGAAAGGAAAGATGGAATGGTCGCTTTTTACCTGCGACGAACTCACCGGCCTCATTATTGCCTGCGCTCTGGTTCTTCCCGGCAAAAAACTGGCCAACGTCAGCGTCGAGACGGTCATGAACAAGTTTCCCAAAAAGGACTTCGCCAAGGGGGTCGACCGTGACCGCTTTACCTATGTCGAACCCAATCTCGGCCTCGCCATCCGCGACTTTGTCGGCCTTTGTCTCTCCGGTCTCCAGTCAATTTCCACCGATCTCGGTCTCTAGTTGCTTTTCCAAACCTATAATAGTAGAATACACCTGGGTCTAA
>CAYIFO010000064.1:0-2819 GCA_964362725.1 uncultured Candidatus Saccharibacteria bacterium | reverse complement strand
GCAAGCGGGAGTTTATGGTCGATGAGATTTGGAGTACAATCCTACACAATTATACCAACCCGAGGCGCGCCCGCGGCAAGCGCCCCCGAGGCCTCGCCTCGGTAATCCACGCAAAATCCCGCCGAAGCGGGACTTTGCGAAACATTTATATTGGAAGCGCTCACACGCTCACATGGCACCATTATACCATATTCACAATAATTTGCAAGAAGTTATCCACAGTCAACCACAATTACTTTTGCATCTCTTTGATAACACTTTCAATTTGGGTTTTGTATTCAGGATATTTATCGGCCAAGGCACTCAAAGTGGCCACCGCTTTGCTCGTCCGACCAGATTTGAATTGGGATTGGGCCAATTGGTATATTGACTCAATATCAGTCGGATCAGCCTTGACGACCGCTTCATAGACCGTCATAGCCTTTTCATACTCTTTTCTCAAGAAATAGGCCTTGGCGATCTGCGGAGAATTGAAAGCTTCTGGATTATCGGCAAAAACCGCTTTTGACTCACTTTCCCGTCCGACTATAAGGAGAGTCGTGGCATAGGCCAATTTGTATTGCCAATAATCTGGAGTTGTTTCGTAAGTTTCTTTTGTCAGAGCAACAGCCTCTTCATTATTACCGGTATTGAGATAATTTCCGGCCAATTCCATGGCAATAGACTGTTTCCTCGGAGAAAGTTCATGGGCTTTGATAAGGAGAGGTTCGGCTTCATTAAACTGTCCGATTCCATTCAAGAACGAACCGCCCAGCACATATATACGAGCGTCCTTGGGAGTAGCGGTCTTTTGGGCTTCGATCTCCTTTAGTGCCAGTGAATAGTAGGCCTGATTGGTCGAACCGGGATATTGTCTTGAAGAAATTATTCTGTTGGCGCACATGAGAACCTGTTCCCTGATCTCCTGATTGGCCAGATAAACATTGACATCGAGAGATTTTTCAAAAAGAGAAGCGTCCGGTTCTCGGCTTTGGCAAGATCTCATGGCCGCGATCAGGCGAGTGTTGGCTTGAATAGGGCTCATTTGAACAAAATAAAAGAGACCGACAAAAATCACTATGACTATAGGCACGACTATGTATTCAACAGTATCCCGACCGACTGGTTCTTCACCCAAAAAATCAAACGATCGACCAGGCTTGAATGAATCGGCGAAGCCGAGAATCGTAAAGAAAAGTACATAGCTGGCCAAGTTATCGAAGACGAAAACATTGTGGATAGCATATCCGGCTACCAAACCAGTCAAAACACTTTTTTCACCGATTTTCAAATCTGATTTCCAGATAACGACAAGAAGCAGAATATAGAGAGCCAGATAAGCGATAAGACCGACCAATCCCGAAGCCACCAACCAATCTAGATAGACGCTGTGGGCCCGATCGAACCATTGCTCCTGGGTATACATAGCTGGATTGTAGTTGGCATTGAAAATATAGTTGAAGTTTTCCTGGCCCCAGCCCAAGATCGGCCGCTCCATGGCCCCAGAAACAGCCACCGGCCAGATATAACCTCGGGCCTGGGTTTTGACTTCATTCAGGGAAATAGTCGCTAGACGATTGAGTGTCTCGTTGCTTTTTACGAAGGAAGCGTCTCGATTGAACCAAAACACAAGACCAATAATCACTATGAGCGCTATCGTTCCGGCCGCGTACAAACGGGATTTGCCGGAATTATTTCGGGCAAGCAAAGCATAGAGGACAAGTGACAGCATAATACCGCCAAAGAGACCGAGAATGGTACCACGGGTGGCCGTTTCAAAAAGTTCAAAGAAAAACAGAATGGCTATTATCGGGTAAGCCCACTTGAGGAAACGATCATTGATGATTTTTCCCGCTTTGGCCACAAAATACATGTAAACAGCAAAGCCACCATTTATGAGCATGTAGACGGCCATGTAGGCGGCATTACCCAGAGAGGCGTCAATACGCGAACTACCTTGATGGATATCGGCCCAGCCAAATAGCTGGAAAAGACCGTAACCGGCAACAACAAGCGCAACCAATAGGGAAACATTTATAAAACGATGCCAGATCCGCCGACCACTTTCACCTGAACCAAAAAGATTGGTCGTGACCAGGAAGAAGGCCCAGAGGTGGATGATGACCAACCAACCTTCCATGCGTTCGAAGTTTGACCACAAACTGCGAATCGGGTTGACTCCGAGGAGATCAGCCAGAAGAACAATGAAGGCAAAGATCGTTACACCAACGGCCAGAGGCGTCAATTTTGGCCTGTACCTGGCATCCAGAAATGCCAAGATTATCCAGCCGGAAAAAGCGATCTCGACCAGAAGTCTGAAATAGAAAGCTTTGCCGGTAATAAAGGGAAAGAAAAATGAATCGGCCACAATGAGCGGAAAGATGGGGATAAGGAAAATGGCGATATAAGTTATATAGAGCGGGATTTTTTTGATAGGCATAGTATTTTGATAATTTTTCTTAGAAAACTACTATAGCATAATTCCGGGACTGATGTGGCACATCATTGAACCGACTTGACACCTTTTGACACTTTGCTATAATTGGTCGATGGAAGAAGTCCGACCAATGGCCATATACACAACCGCCGAGACCAGACGGGTTTTACGCGTAAGCGACAGCACGATCAAAAGAATGCTCAAAAATGGCCTTATCAAGGCCAATAAGGTCGGTGGTCAATACCGGATCCTAGGCAAAGAAATTTTGCGTTTGGTCTCTCCGGAATTGGAGAAGGAAGCAGTCAAAACCTATTTGTCTCTCAAAAGCAAGGCGGGAATAAGCTTAACAAATGGTAAACTGTACCAATCCATTAATGCCCACGTCCCTGCCAACCCTTATTAA
>CAYIFO010000063.1:0-2914 GCA_964362725.1 uncultured Candidatus Saccharibacteria bacterium | reverse complement strand
GTAGCTCCGAGAGTAGCGAGGAGCGAAGTAGGAACCTCTCCTGAAATTAATAGCTGTACGGCCCACCCCCCACATCCCAGTACCCGCCTGGGCTGTAATTCCCCGAGTTGTAATAGACCGGACCGTTCAAGTAACCACCCACCTGATGGCGATTCTCCTCAGAAGGACGAGATCCCTTCCAAATTCCTCCAGCCCCCCAACCGCGATTTTCATAAGTTTTAATTCCGGAAGCTGCGTCCCATCTCTGCTCATTGTTCCGTGTAATACACCCGGAGCAAACCGCCACCAGACCAACCATCACCATCAAATTGATTTTTTTCATTTTCAATTTCTCTCTTTCACCCCAAGTTCATCCTGGGGTTTTAAGCTTTTCGAACACTATTATAGCACAATTAGTGCATAAAAGTCAATAGTTGGAGTGTCAATTTGAGCTTGGTAAATAATCTCTTTTGAGAGGCTCCGCAGGTGATTTTTGAGCACAAAAATCGCCGAGGATTAGGAAAATTTTCTGCAGAAAATTTTTCGTGCCTCGAAAAAGAGATTACTTACCAAGCTCAGTTACGATATGTGTCACATCCCAGAAGCGGTGTTATAATACCCCCATGACTCTCACTTTCGACGAAGATAATCAAAACCGCCAGCTGAACGAGCTTCGCCGAGAAGAAGAGGAGGATCTCGTCCAGATTCTCTCCGCCAAATACGGTCTTGAATATGTAAATCTCCTAACCACACCAGTCAATACCGATGCCCTGCGCCTGATTACGGAGGATATTGCCCGTCAGACCCAAATAGCGGCTTTTGCCATTCTGGACAAAAAGGTCAAAGTTGCCGCTCGCAATCCCCAAGATGAAAAAGTCGTGGTCATTCTTGAAAACTTGAAAACCAAAGGTTTTGTTCCCGAACTGTTCATTACTTCCACCCAGGGCCTGGAAAAAGCCTGGAAAAATTATGGAGACCTTTCTTTTTCCTATGAAAGCAAGGCCGGCGCTTTGGAAATATCAAGTGACGAAATAACGAGTATCGTCGATAAGATAAAAAATTTGCCTCAGGTTATCGATATTCTCAATGAAGTCTTGGCCACCAAAAAAAGCTATAGAGTCTCGCGAATTCTCGAAACCGCCGTGGCCGGGGCTTTGGCCACCGAAGCGTCCGATATTCACTTTGAACCGGAGGAAGGTTATACCCGCTTGCGCTACCGTCTCGATGGTGTCCTTCATGATGCCATCCGTTTCGACAATGAAACCTACGCTTTACTTCTTTCCAGAATAAAGATCATTTCGGGAATGAAACTCAATATCAAAAAAAATTCCCAGGACGGTCGTTTTAGCATCAAACTGCCCCTTGGCGACATTGAAGTTCGCGTTTCCATCTTGCCCGGAGCCTACAACGAATCGGTCGTCATGCGTATCTTGAATCCCAAATCCATAGAAGTACCTCTCGAGGCTCTCGGTATCCATCCCAAGTTGCTTGAAATACTCAAAAAGGAGATGCTCCGTCCCAACGGTATGATCCTGACCACCGGACCGACCGGCTCCGGCAAAACCACAACTCTCTATGCCTTTTTGAAAAAGATCCACTCCCCCGACCAGAAGATTGTCACCATCGAGGATCCCATTGAATATCACCTGCCGGGAATTGTCCAAACCCAGGTCAATGACAAAGGTTACGATTTCCTGGAAGGTCTGCGCGCCGCCGTTCGCCAGGATCCCGATATCATCATGATCGGCGAGATTCGCGACAATGAGACAGCCACCATCGCCGTCAATTCCGCCCTGACCGGCCACCTCGTCTTCTCCACCCTCCACACCAACGACGCCGCCGGCACCTTCCCCCGCCTCATAGATCTCGGAGTCAATTCCAAAGTCATCACCTCGGCCATCCGAGTGGCCATGGCCCAAAGATTGGCCAGGAAATTGTGCGGTAACTGCAAAAAGGAAACAAAACTTGAAGGCGATGAGCAACAAGAAATAGAAACCGTCATAAATGGCATCGAGGACAAAAAGTTGATTCCGGACAAGAGAATGAAAATCTGGAAACCGGTTGGTTGCGATATATGCAACAAAACCGGCTACAAGGGCCGGATCGGGATTTACGAAGCCATCCTGATCGACGAGAAGATCGAGAATGCCGTCGAGATGAATCCGAGCCAAAGAGAGATTTGGGCCGCCGCCAAGGGTCAGGGAATACTGACCATGAAGCAGGACGGGGTCCTTAAGATTCTTCAGGGTATTACTTCATTAGAGGAGTTGGAGAGGGTTATAGCTTTACAAGATTAATACAAATAACATGTCGAACACTATTGATCGAGATTTTGCCAAAGCCGAGCAGGAATTCAAACAAGAACTTCAGAGGATTACCTCCGAGTTGCAATCAAAAAAGACGGACTTGACCAAGAACAAAGAACTTGAAAGTACTTTGCCCCGAGAAATTGAGACTCTAAAGAAGGAGATCGAAACCAAAAGCACCCAATTACGAAATGCCAAACGCGACATGATCAAATTAACCAACGAAATCAGGGGTGAGGAACGAAAAATGGAAACGATTCACCATGAAATGGAAAATGTTTTGCGCAAGCAAGCCGAAAATTTGAGAGAAATGGGTCTTAATAAAATCAAAGAAATACCCCGCCCTTGATTTATCCCCACTGTCAATTGCTTTTTTCCTGTGAACAGCGCTAGGATGCGAAAAGAGTGAAATATTGCATAAGGAGGCTTTAGATCGGGAATCTCTAAGCAATATCATGTCGCGTGATGCGTCATGCGAGGCACAGTTCCGAGGATAACACCAGTAAGCAATGCCGAAGCGTTGCAACCAAGATGTCCTTAGAGCTATGCCCAAACCTCGGAAGGCCATTGCTTAGAGGTTCACGAGCTCGAACACAATTTAGGCCAGAATCCGCAAGATCCCGGCAAAA
>CAYIFO010000062.1:0-3156 GCA_964362725.1 uncultured Candidatus Saccharibacteria bacterium | reverse complement strand
TTGGTGAATATACTCACGGCGTCTGTTGCCTCGCTCAAAAACGAAGGCAAATTCGCTAGACTGTTAATGTGGAAGTATGCTCGTCCTGAGATCTTCCATGAAATCTACTGGCAGGCCCAGAGATTCATCTCTAAATTCGTGCGGATCGCACTTGTCGGTGTTTTCTTAAGTTTTTTTCAGGAAGCAACCGTAATCGAGTGGATTAAAAAGAATTGGGTTATGGCGCTTACCGCCTTCGTTGGCTACACTCTGATCGGTCGATTGATCTCGGTTATTTTGGAAGCATACCGCGAAAAAAGCAGGATGAACATCAGACTGGAACTTACATGCCTCATCTGGAGAAAGAACCAATCAGTTGGGATTGGCATGCGAGTCGGTAGCCAATTTAGGCAAAAACTCCGTACCGCACGGCGTTGCAATTATTATGACATCAAAAATGTCGGACTTTGGCCAATCGAAGCGTTGTCGGCAGTCTTTTCATCAATCGTCCTCTTGGCAACCTTGGCCTTCCTCAACTGGCGCATATGCCTCATATTTGTTGTCACCGCTTCAGTGACTGCATTCGTGGCGGCATATATGGCCAGATGGGTACGTGAGCGGGAAAAAGAATTGCAGGAAGCGGAGGACCGGGCTGATGAATACTACCCTGCTTCGCTTTCTGTAGATAGCACCTTTCTTGGAACCAGTAGGGCGCTTTTCGAGAGAGCTAAATCTCTCCGAAATAAACTCATGAGCGACAAGGTGCGCTTTCACACGAAAGCGCTACTTATCACAACGTTGGTTGGTTCACTGACGATTATTGCCTTAGCCGTCCAACTGTACATGGCTCGCGAGAATCTCTTCCAAAGTGCTTCACTGGTGAAAATTGGTATCACTATCTCCACCGTTGGCATGGCAATCGGAGCGTTTTCGAGTGCCATGAAGGCGCTATTCGGAGAACAAAATTCAATCGAGAATGTCCGGGAATTGCTAGAATTCCTCGAACTACCCGATGACGAAAAAAACAAAGATGATTCCTCGTTCACGGTAACTATCCACGACATGGTCCGGATCGTAGAAGCAAAGTTCGCCTATCCGTATATCGCCAATTCACCAAATGTTATCCGGAATATCACTCTGGATTTCATCCCTGGTGAAGCGGTTGTAATTGTCGGCGCCAATGGTTCCGGCAAGACCACTATGGGTAGCCTGCTTTCAAACATTCACCGACCCCAAAATGGTTGTGTGATGTACGGAGGTTCGTCTATCGACAGATACACAGCCAGAAGTGTCCTGGAACATGCCTTGGTCATACCGCAAAGCGGAGACCTTTACGATCTGCCTCTGGCAGAATCGCTCTTTGGAGTCATGGATATGTCGGCAATCGACATGAATAGATATTCCAAAGCAATAACGATGAGTGGAGCCAAGGAGGTTCTCGATCGGCTTCCGAACGGTATTCATACCCAGATCGGCACAGCCTACACCGGTGGTGTCAATCTGTCTGGCGGTGAAGAACAACGGCTTAGGCTAGCAGGTTTCTTCTATCGAGCGCTTGATCCCAAGATTGTGTTCGTCATCGCAGACGAGCCTTCAAGGCACCTTGATCCCGAGACCAGGAGAAATGTCTATACCGAGCTTATAGCACTTGCTCGTGATCGTGGCAAGATCGTTCTCACTATCAGTCACGATGCCGATCTAGAACGTTTTGACCGCGTGATCATCCTCGAAAAAGGCAAAGTTGCCTCTGATCACCGTGGAGAGAATGTAGCCGAAGCCGTTCGGGTCATTTCGAGACGTTTGGCAGGCGACCCTTTTCAAAACGTGTGATTGGTACAAATCAAACAGCCGCAGGCCTAAAACCTGCGGTTTGTCTTTTATTTGAGACTTTAGCGTATGCTAAATTTCTAAAATCTACTATTGTCTTCTTCCACCAACAGTGTAATACTAGAGTCGTATCCATACGAAAAGGGATCCGAAAGGTGTTAGTGCCTTAGGAGCCCTTTTCTTTTTTACACTACTCTAGGTCCACAAATTTTTCCAGTTCGACTATTTGACAATATTTCATATGTGATATAAAGTAATTACGAACAGCACGCCAGCCTAGCTGGCCAACAAACAGTTACAAGTCAACTCATCACGGCGCCACTCTATGTATATCGTTTACGCAAGAGAACACCGATTAAGGATTGGATTTAAGTAACAGCAAAACAAGGGAGATGCAAATTATGAATAACATTGTAGACATCGCTACAACCAGGCACCTGATCAAGGTGCATGAACTTGATGGAGTGGTCATACAAAAGCCGGACCCTGATAACATCACCGAATTTGGAAAAGAAAACACGCCAGGAATATCACTTCAGGCCTTTTACTTGTCGTTAAAGATCATCCAGTTGGGGGCACGAATACTGATTCCTGTACACAAAAATCCAGCAACCGAAAAATGTTACATATGGAATGAAGGCGGGCCAGGATATGTGTACATATACGATAATGACCGATGGTCAGTCTATCAAATAACCGAGTCCTTCCCAGTCTTTGTACCAGCGGGCTTACCGCATGCCATACATACCTCTGACAATTGGTTAGATTTCTGGGTAGTATCTACCATGACTGACAAAAGTCCGACCAATGGCCCGTCTGACGTAATCTGGGATGAAGAATTCAAGGATCTGCCACCTGGCAAAATCGCATCCTAGAGCTCAGCAGATTTCAACGAGATTCAAAGCCACCTCGGTATCATACCCAAGGTGGCTTTTTTTATTCCATCAAACATAATCTCACTTAACTCCCTAAAAATGCTGTTTCCTATCTTTAACCCAGATCAGGAAGAAAGCCGGAACAATAAATAGGGTCAGAAATGAGGAGAGTGAAAGACCGAAGATAACGGCCCCGCCTAGGGAGCGCCAGAGCTCATTGGACAAAGTCACGGGCAAGATACCGATAATGGTACAGATCGAAGTAATGAAGATGGCCTCCAGACGGGATTTGCCGGCGTCAGCCACGGCATCTTCGAAACGGATACCACTTTTTATATTGAGATTGATCTTATCAACCAAGATGATAGCGTTTTTGACGACAATCCCGAACAAAGCCAAGATACCGATGAGGCCGGGGAAACTTAGGGGAACATTGAAGAGGGCCATGCCTATAAAAACTCCGATGAGAGCAAGC
>CAYIFO010000061.1:0-3362 GCA_964362725.1 uncultured Candidatus Saccharibacteria bacterium | reverse complement strand
GATTCGCTCCAAAGATTCACTCATCCTTTGTGAAAATGCCGGTACATTGGTCGCAGATTATCCTCGGGGCTCAAAAAGATGCAATGGTTAGGCTACAAGACGATTTGACAAATAAACTATTTGGGTGTATAATACCGACAGATGATATGAGAACTTTAGAGATGCTCGCTCCCTTGATTGGATGGGTGATCGGGGGCTGGTGGATCTTTGTCAAAACCCATTTCATTTTGATTTCGACCCTCGTTCTCTTCGGTTGGCTTGTCTTGAAAGCTGATCGACTAATGAGACGAATTTGAAATCGAAAATCACTTTCAAAAGCCCGAGGACAACTCTTGTCCCCGGGCTTCCTTTTTATCTGACCTTAATTTTATACGAATCTTCTTTTGTGGCCAACTTACCAACTACTTTGCCTTGACCGCCACTTTTTTCATGACAACATCGCTAATCGGTTTATTTGCTCCATCGACTGCTGTTCCAGCAATCGCGTCAATAACATCCATTCCCGAAACAACTTTGCCAAAGATGGAATAATTGTGAGGCAGTGCCATATCCTTGTGCATAATGAAGAACTGGCTACCGTTGGTATTGGGTCCGGAATTGGCCATCGCCACCGCGCCACGAACATAACCCACTTTGTAAGATTCGGTAGCAGAGTTAAGCTCATCCTCGAACTTGTAGCCCGGGCCACCCATTCCCGTACCCAAAGGATCGCCGCCCTGGATCATAAAATCTTTGATAACGCGGTGGAAAATCAGATTATTGTAAAATCCCTTCTCGGCCAGAGTAATGAAATTCTTGACCGTCTTGGGCGCATCGGCGTCGTAAGTTTCGAAGACTATTGTTCCCTTATTGGTCTCAATGGTAATGGTATGCATGAAGTTTTTGACAGTTAAATTATTAGAATTAGTTTTGTTTTCCTTACCGGTTGGTTTGGTATTCGAAGCATTTGCATCTTGAGTCTTATTGGTCGGTGCATTTTGATCTGAAGTAAGAGGTGTCGAACTTGCTTCCGTGCCATATTGGTTAAAATAAGCATCCGGCCTCGAATTCAAGTACCAATGAATACCGGCCAAGACCAAGATTACAATTAAAAGCAAACCAAACCAACGGGAAGTGTTCATATGAGAATATGTTATACCTGTAATAGTCAGAGATTATACAGTTCTTTTATTTTTTCCACCACCCGTATTTTGGCTTCCGGTAGAGACATTTCCACATCCACCCCGGCCGCCAGACGATGCCCTCCCCCGCCCAGAGCCACGGCCAGTCTGGAAACATCACAGGTCTCGGAGCCGCCTGAACGGAAACTCATTTTAATTCGACCGGGACGAGGCTCGATCAAAACGCCAGCTATTTCAACTCCCTTAACCGTTCTTATAAGTACCGAATTTGACCCAGCCGAGACGCTGACATCAGGTATTTTTTTCTCCCGGATAAGCTCATACGGGATAACAGAAAGCAGAACTTTGTCGTCGTAAAACGATTCAATCGAACTTAATGTCATCCCACGAAAAGCAATATCGTCCAAAGTATTGCTATTTTCCATTATCGATATGAGTTTCGGAAAAGCCGGGTAAATTTTGGCCAAAATTGAGGCCACTTCGAAAGTAGCCGAACTTGTTCCCTCATATTTGAAACCGGTATCGGTAAATATACCCATGAATAAATTGGCGGCTATTTCCGGAGTAATATTAACCTCCATTATTCTAAAAATATCGAAAAGAAGCTGGGCGGTGGCTGGGTATGTACTATCAACAATGTTTATTCGTCCTTGGCCGGAATTGGTCTTATGATGATCAATATTGATAACCATCATTTCTTTCGGTAACTCCACTTTTTTCAATCGGGAAACACCTCCAATATCCGAATCGAGGATGATGAATAAATCATAATCAACTGGTTTGATCTCCCAGAAACTCTTCATTAGAATTTCCGAAGCTCCAGGAAAATGTTTGAAGGCTTCTGGAATTTCCGAGTCGCCCTTGATGATCGTGGCTTCCTTGCCCAATTTCGCAAGCGCGAACTTCATGGCCAAAGCCGAACAAACCGAATCAGGATCGGGCGAAGGATGGCAGTGCAACAAGATATTCTTGGCCTTTTTTATTTCGGCCAAAACAAGCGGGGCCTTTTCACGAATCTCCGCGGATATTTCGTAACTCATATTAGCTACGAAGTATTTTAAGCTTTTCTTCGTACTCTTCTTTGCTGATCTCTCCCTTGACAAACCGTTCCTTGAGTAACGTTTCGGCTGAATTGGACCAACTAGACCAGTTGCCGAAACCATCCTTCTTGGCTAAACGGCTAATTATCTTAACGATCAGAATGATGACAAGAATACCGATCAGTAAAGAAATAATCGAGTGCAGACCACCCCACCAAAAATATGAACCGTAATTCCACATCATGGTTTTGAATCTTAGGCTTATAAAGTGGAGAGTTCCGACCTCTCCTCTGACAGCTCAACTATAACACTAAAATCTTTTATTCGAAAATAACCGGCACCTCAAAAGAATCGTCGTATTTCAGCAAGCCGGAAGGATTATCCTTTTTGAAAATAATCACTCCCTCTTCGCTGTAGGTACCGGCCACCGGTTTGTCCGGTAATTTGTAGAAAATAGACGCTTCAAAAGGTACATAGGCGGTTGTCATCCAATCTTTCTTGGCCCGGGCATAGCCTTCGCCGACAATCAGACCGTCCCAGTTGACTATGTATATTGGAAAGCTGGCTTCGAAGAACCAGGTACCGGGTGCCTGGCCGGTAATGGAGACTGGGGAATTGATCTGGCCATAAGGCTGGGGCGAGGCTACCCTGACGATGCCGGGATTGGCTGAATCGATCCTGATGTTTTCAAGAAAAGTTGGTGAGTAAAAAACGACCAGGATCTCCGCTCCAACAAGTATTATGAAAGCAAAAAGAATAACAGTGGAACGACGCATGTTTGAATTATATCATAGCATCGTATATACTTTTATCGTCATGGAAAGAACATACATCAAGGACTTGAAGAATCACCTCGGCCAAGAAGTCACGATCAAAGGCTGGGTCGATGTTCGTCGCGATCACGGCAAGCTTATTTTCCTGGACGTGAGGGACATGAGTGGCAAGGTCCAGGTTGTTGCCGTTCCCTCTAGCAAAGCGGCCCATTCCGTCGCCGGATCGGTCAGAACCGAATGGGTCGTCCAAGCAACCGGCCTCATCAACAAAAGACCGGATAAAATGATTTCGAAGTCTGATGAAAATGGAGAAATTGAAATGGAATTGAAAAATCTGGAAGTCTTGAACGAAGCCCAAACACCACCTTTTGATGTTCGGGGTGATGGAAGGGATATTAGCGAAGAATCAAGGCTCAAATATCGTTATC
>CAYIFO010000060.1:0-3535 GCA_964362725.1 uncultured Candidatus Saccharibacteria bacterium | reverse complement strand
TTTCTGCTATAATTCACACATGAGCAATATTTCCCACACAAAGATCATACCATATCAATCTGTTTGGCCTAAGAAGTTTCAGGTTGAAAAAGAAAAACTTCAAAAAGTTTTCGGTGGTACAGCTCTTGAAATCGAACATATCGGCAGTACTTCTATTGAAGGATTGTCGTCAAAACCGATAATTGATATTGTGGTTATGATAGAAAATCACGAGAATGCAGATGCGTTTGCTGATAGTCTCGCTCAAATAGGCTACAAGTTTCATTCAGCGAGTACTGAAAGACTTTTTTATACCAAAGGTGACCCTATTGAGCATCATTTATCCATAGCATATGCGAATAAGGGAGGTTTTTGGCCACGACAGATTCTATTTCGAGATTATTTACGAGCTCATCCGGAAGTTCGTGATGAGTATGCAAAATTAAAAAATGATTTACTACTAAAAGATTCAACTGGTATTGACGGATATATATCTGGCAAAACGGAATTTGTTCAGAGAATACTGAAATTGGCAGGATTGAAGGAAAATCAAAAATATAGAGAGTGAAATTTTTTTATAGTGATTAAGGAATTTTATGCTTACCGTCAAACAAATCAGCAAGAACTATGGATCGAGAACGGTACTGTCCGATGTCTCTTTTGCGCTTGGAAAAGGCGACAAAGCGGCATTGGTTGGGCCAAATGGCGTTGGAAAGACGACGCTTCTTCGAATTTTTGCCGGTATCGAGGAGCCGGATTCTGGTACTGTGGAAGTGCAAAAAACCGCTTGTATCGGATATTTGGAACAAGATACCAGTGTTATGGGAACAGACACAGTTCTTGATTATCTGAAGACAGTTTCGGGGATCATTGAACTTGAGAAAAAATTGGAGGATTTGTCAACACAACTCACTGACCCCAAGAAGGCTTTAGAGTACGGCGAAGCTCAGGAGAGGTACGATCATCTGGACGGATATTCGTTTTCTCATCGAGCACAGATCATCCTGTCCGGTTTCGGTTTTGTCGAGAGTGACATGGGCAGATCGGTCAGTGATCTAAGTAGTGGGCAGAAAGTCAAAGTGTCACTCGCTGGCATCCTTCTTAAAGGAGTCGATCTGCTCCTCTTGGATGAACCCACAAACAATCTTGATCTACCATCTCTCATTTGGCTTGAGGACTTTCTCAAGACATCTCTCGCAGTAGTGATCATTGTTTCTCATGATCGGAGATTCCTCGATAAAGTGACCAAAAAAATCATCGAAATCGATCGGAATACGAAATCGGTCACTGTTACAGGCGGAAAGTACAGTGATTATCTGGAAATGTCGATCAAGCGTCTGGAAAGTGCGCGAGAAGCCTACCGTCTCCAACAGGAGGAAATCCAGCGTCTCACCGAAGAAGTTCGCAAGAAAAAGATGGAGGCTGATCGAGGTTCGAGATGGCAAGGTAGCGACAATGATAAATTCCTGCGTGGTTTCAAAAGAGATCGAGCGGGAGGGTCGGGTCGTCGCGCCAAAGCCATTGAAAAACGGATAGATCAAATCGAGAAGGTTGAAAGACCAATCGAAAGGGATCCTCTAGAAATTCCTCTTGAAGCACCAGATAATGTTGGAACGCTTCACATCACCCTTGATAATGTTGTAGCCGGATATCCCGGAGGATTCTCCATCGGACCGGTTTCAGTTGAAATCATGTATAGCAACAGGATCGGTATCATGGGCCTAAACGGTTCTGGTAAATCGACACTGCTCAAAACACTTACTGGCGTTATTTTGCCACTCAGTGGATCGGTGGAGATCGGTTCCGGTATTCGAATCGGCAACATGATGCAGGAGCATGAGATCTTGCCGAAGGACAAAACACCTATCGAATTTCTGGAAGGCGAAGGAAAGTTAAGCACACAGGATTCTTATGCCAAGCTTGCCAAATTTGGTATAGGCGAACGGCAAGCTCGTAGGTTGATAAGTGAATTGAGTCCTGGAGGTCGTGCTCGCCTGATCCTAGCGTTCTTCTCGGCTTTGTCGGTCAATGCGTTGGTTTTGGATGAACCGACCAACCATCTTGACATTGAAGCAGTTCAAGCGCTTGAGGAAACTCTCGCGTTGTACACGGGTACCGTGATTTTGGTATCACATGACCGGTATTTTCTTGAAAAAGCCAAACTCACCACCGTCTATCTGATTTCAGAAGGACAGTTCTCAAGAATTGGCGATTACAAGGAATATATCGAATCCATGGAGAAACGAGCTAAACAACTGCTCAAATCGCTGTGACAGCAGTGGGTCATAAAATATCACAAAGAGCCTGACCAGCTCTTTTTTATTGGTCATAATTTTTTTATCTTGCCAAAAATTATTAAACTTTTTTCATATTTACATCCACCACCATCCGTTATATAGTGTTTTTACATGGCTGAATCCCCCAATAAAGAAATGTGGTCTTTCTTCGGAGAATGCCTGGGCGGGGGAGGGATTTTGATTATAATAGTCGGTCTGATTGTGCTTCAAATTCTGGACCTTTTCGGCATAATAGAAATAAACATATGGTAGATTTCAACAAAATCCTGATGCGGACACTATGGTTGCTCTCCGGTTGCCTCATTCTGCCCTGTGTTCTTATTGCCGGCGCTTTTGATCCCTGGATCAAATGGGGTGAGGAACTCTGATAGTTACGCGATTGTTCATATGTTATTGAACTGAATGTTTTTATGGGCTAGAATGCACCCATGTCGGACCTTTTCTCCACTGAGCAACATCTGACCAGGGAAGGTCTCTATACGGGTTTCAAGGTTCTGTTGCGATATATTGGCCAATATCGCTCTCAGATAATTATTTTGTCAGTAATGGGCATTATTTCAGCCATCGGCAATGGCTCTATTCCCTATATCGCCGGCCGTTTTTTTGATTCAATCAGTAGTCAGGAGAGCGTGTTATTTTTAGGTCTAGCTCTACCTATCTTTACTGTAATACTTATCGTTTGGACTTTAGTCCAGTGCATCACTTATGTCATAGATTGGCGCAGTAATACAATGAGCCAACATCTCTCCAATATTATTTGGATCGACTATATATCGGCCGGTTTCGGCTTCCTTTTGGGTCTGCCGATCTCTTTCCATAAAAAACACAAGATGGGTGATGTAAGTATTCAGATAAACACCGCTGGTAACGCTTTGCAGACGATAGCGGGTAGTATTGTTATCGATCTCTCCCCACAGGTACTATCAATTGTCATTGCCTTGGGTATAACTTTTTGGCTTAAACCTCTCCTGGCCATGTTTCTTGTTATGGGATTGGTCCTATATATTGTTATATTAGCCGTGAAGATCCGGCCACTCGCCAGTTATCAGAGAACATACTGGAAACATATCCATGAATATTTTGGTCATGCCTATGATGCGACAAGTAATACTCTTGCAATAAAGCAGGCGACAGCCGAGGATTTTGAGCGGGACAGGCTCAAAGTCAAAGGGCAAGATGCTGTTCCTCACTGGATGCGCATGACAATGATCTGGAGTGGTCTTTCTTTGTATCAAAGATTGATTATTCTTGGGACGCAG
>CAYIFO010000059.1:0-3567 GCA_964362725.1 uncultured Candidatus Saccharibacteria bacterium | reverse complement strand
ATGCAACAAAGCCGATGTCGGATCAAACGGTTATGAAACATAAGAAAAAGAAGAAAGCTTTGTTGAATCGAACTGACGACACTGTTGGTCGGAGGGTCCATGAGGGTGCCGCGATGCCCGTTTTTGATAAAAACGGAAATGGGACACTGTCCGGTGTCAAAGCACTGGTCCACATGGATGGTCATGTGGACTGGGAGCAGTCCGGGTTCGAAAGGTAAGGAAGTGGTTACCTAAAAACATCACTCAATCATTCTGCGATCTGAAATATGGTCGCGGTTTATTTTTTAGATATTTGAAGGAATTCTGACTATACCATTCTCCCGCACAGTTAAGGAGAATATTTGTGAATCCTACAACCCCAGACTAGTTCCATCGAATAGACTGCCATAACTAGAAATGAAATAGGGAATAGCGAAAACCATGACAATAAGGGGTAGGATGAAGAAAACTGCCGTCACTATCATAGTCCAGAGATAATACTTGCGGGTCTTTTCGGCTGAAATATAAATCTGCTCAAGCAGAGCTCTTTGATCGCGCAATTCTTTGGCCATGGCTTCATTGTCCATCCATTGAGTAATTATAGCATGGAAAGCACACTTATGTAGTTAAATAATTTACTTGGACGAAGTTACAAGGTGCAACTACAAACAATTTCGCCGCGCGATGCATCGCGCGGCGATTTACGCAAGCCTGCCGGATGCGTAATGTTTATCATCCAAAGAATTATGAGAATCGTAAGCGGTTATGTCGACTCATAACCATGTTTAGGATAACAAAGCGGTATGAAGAATTAATGAAGAAAGGTTCAAAAAAGGATAAAAAAGGCTGTTGAGGTCATTTTACCAGAGTAATCCTAGCGGAATTAGCGGTAATTTTTGAGATTTTCCGGCCGATCGATGACATAACCACGACCGGGAATGTTGGCGATCAGATTGGCTTTGTTTCCTGTGCGAATCTTTTTGCGCAGATTGCGGATATGAGCCTCAACCGTGTTGGAAAAGGGGTTGCTATCGGCCGTCCAGACATGTTCCATAAGCTGGCTTCGGGAGAGGATGATCCCGACATTTTTCATGAAATATTCAAGTAGATTGAACTCTTTGTGGGTTGGACTGATCTTCACTCGACCACGCTTGACTGTATGCCTCTGGGTATCCAATTCCAGGTCGGCGACCTTGAGAATGCTCGGCCGGACCCTGATCGGTCGTCTGACCACGGCTTTGATCCGAGCGTAAAGTTCCTCCACGGAAAAAGGCTTGGTAATATAATCATCCGCTCCTTTTTCAAAGGCCGAAATCTTGGTTTCCATGTCTCCTTCGACCGAAAGGAAAAGGATGGGTGTGGTCCTTCCGGCGGCCCGGACTTCCTTGCAGACGGTCAGACCGTTCTTTTTGGGCAAGGCATTGTCTAGAACGATGGCGTCATAGTCGTAACTTCGGGCCAGAAATGAGGCTTCGGTGCCATTATCAGCCACTTCGACCGTATTGTCATGGGCGATCAAAGAGCGTTTGACCATATCGGCCACTTCATGGTCATCTTCGACGATCAAAACTTTCATGTCCAGAGTATAGCGGAGTCGCTCATTGACTTCAAGGGCGGATTTTGTTACCTTGTAAACCTATATATGGAGACAAAAAAGACCATCGAATCGATGTTTGGCGCCGGTGCCCATTTTGGACTGGGCCGTTCCCGCCGTCATCCGACCATGACCTCTTATATTTTTGGTACCAAGAACAGCACCGATATTTTCGATCTGGAGAAAACCGAAACCTTGTTTGAAAAGGCCAAATCTTTTGTTGCTTCTCTGGCCAAGGAAGGCAAGACTCTTCTTTTCGTCGGTGGCAAGAAGGAAGCCGGTGTTCTGGTCAGGAATGCCGCTGAAACAGAAAATATGCCTTATATCGACGGACGCTGGATCGGCGGCACGGTCAGTAATTTCGGCCAGATCAGGAAGCGTATCGATCGCTACGAGAAACTGGTTTCCGACCGCGAAAAAGGCGAATTGGCCAAATACACCAAGCGCGAAAGAATGCTAATTGACAAAGAGATTGCCTCTCTGGAGAAAATGTTCTTCGGCATTGTGGCCATGAAGAAACTGCCGGATGCCGTTTTCGTCATCGACCTTCGTCATGAGAAGAATGCCGTCAAAGAGGCCTCCGATTTCAATATTCCAGTTATTGCTCTTTGCGGTTCTGATTGCGATATTTCCAAGATTGCCTACCCGATCGTCGGTAATGACAATTCCCGTTCTAGCATCCGTTTCTTTTTGGACGAGATCGTCAAGGTTTACCGAGACAACAAAGTTCTAAAGAGCTAAAAATTTCCGGACGAATGATCACATGTTCAGTCCATTCCTAGTCTGGTCAGAAAAAAGAAAGCCTCCGAGCCAGGTTATTGAGATGAGCGACAAACCGAGACAAGAAGAAATATCAATCGAAGACGAAAATCAAATGACAAGGACAATCACAATCGAAGACATCAAGAACTTGAGGGATCAGACTGGTATTTCCGTCATGCAGTGCAAGAAAGCCTTGGAAGAGGCCGAAGGGGATATAGAAAAAGCCCTGGTCATCCTTCGCAAAAAGAGCGGAGAATTGGCCGCCAAAAAAGGTGATAGGGTTTTTCGGGCTGGCACGGTTCAGGCTTATATTCACGCCAATGGCTTGGTCGGGACTATCGTCGAATTGCTCTGTGAATCGGATTTCGTCTCCAATACCGATGAATTCAAAACCTTGGCCAGGGATATTGCCATGCATGTCACGGCCACGAATCCCAAGTTCAACAAAAGGGATGATATTACCGAAGTCGACCGCAAGACGGCCGAAGAAGTTTTTGCCGCCGAAGTCAAGGACAAACCGATGGCTGTTCGTGCTAAAATACTGGAGGGTAAGCTTGATGCTTATTTCAAGGAAATGGTTCTTATGGAGCAGTCTTTCATCAAAAACGCCGATTTGACCATTCAGGCTTTGGTTGACAACGCTTCACAAAAGTTCGGAGAAAAGATGGCCGTTAGCCGTTTCCGGAGGTTCAAGGTTCTAGAAAACTAAAATGTATCCTCTTATAGCCATATTCTACATATCTCTTTTGGGTATTGTAGCCATGATCTTGCTCAAACGCCGTGAAATAATATCCGGACGGGCTACGGCCGTTTCCAATTTTGGTCGCCGTTCCGATCGATTTTTCCAATGGGTTTGGGCCGGTGGTAGCCGTTTTATGACTGGCTTCAATCGTCAAACATTCATTGCTCTTAGTCAATGGTTGGCCTACCACATTCTATTTCAAGTCAGAGAAGTCTATGTTGAATTGAAGCACCGGGCCCTCATGAATCCCCATGGTCGCAAGCTTATCGACGCCGTTCGTGGCCGGGGTGAGATCAACAATCACGGCGTGTCGTTCTATTTGAGGAGGATCGGTGAAAAGTAAACACGCTTGCACTTCGTAGCTCCAAACGAGCATAGCGAGTGAAGAGCGTAGAAGTGCCACCTTAGCTGTCTTGATAGCTCTGAGCGAGTGGATCCTGTGGTAGAATTTGAAATTGTAGTATTACACGCCACCTTAGCTCAGTTGGTA
>CAYIFO010000058.1:0-3595 GCA_964362725.1 uncultured Candidatus Saccharibacteria bacterium | reverse complement strand
CCAATCCCCACCTTGCCGTTGGAGTCAATGATGAAGGCGGTCGAGGTGGCATTGGTCGTTGAGGTTGAAACGGCAAACAAAGAAATGTTTCCGATATTGGTCGAGGAAGCGGCAATGGAAAGCAAAGCCCCCGGCGTGGTTGTCCCTATTCCAACCTTGCCGCTCGATAGCAAAGACATGACGCTTTGGGAAGCTGTGCCAAAAAATTCAGCCACCTTGCCGACGCCACTCTGCAAAACATTCAGAAAAGTCGTAGCCGAACTAGTTGCATTCTGGGCATCGGAACGGAGAAATTGTGTCGAATTCAAGCCAGAGAGAGCATTGGCTGAAACTGCCACGGTCGAAGTACCAGCAATAAAAGCCGCCGGTACCGCTCCTAGGATTTTGCGGGGAGACATTTCTCCGTCCCAGGAAGCGACTACGCCAGAGCCACCAATATCCACGCTAAGATACAAAGGCTGGTTGAAATCGAGGTTGCCAAATGAAGTCGTGCTACCCAGCATCGTGCTGAAAAGACCGTTAATAAGCCTGATGCGGTCGTCTGTTCCCGTTCCCGTGCCGGCGCAGTCCGAAGTGTCACACCAGGTTTCCGTCCAGACCGGAGAGCCACCTGTCATGGCCGTATAGAGTTTGAAACGGATATTATAGTAACCGTCGGCCAAAGCCGCGTTGGAAGCGCCCGTCAACTTGCCTTGATAATTGATCTCCGGGTTGAAAACAACGGCATTGGCCCCCTTGACCGATGTCATGAACGATCCGGCCACGATTAAAGCCAAAACGAAGAGATTTTTACCAGAAAAATTCCACACCGACTTCCCCGTCACGGCCGTGCCAGAAAGAATAGTCGGTTGATTCAATTGCCTATCCAGAATGGGGGTCGGCAAAAGACTGTCGGGATTGAAAACCGGTCCAAATTTCTTCTTGACGGCTTTGACCTCATCGGCACGCTTTCTTCTCAAAGCCATAATGATAATCGCCAGAAGGATAAGGAGCAGAATGAGTGAAGCCAATCCAAAAGGATCAAGACCCTTGTTCAAAAAGAAAGGCGTGGAGGTAAAGACCAGGGCGGCCAGCGTTCCTTCCAGGCGTTTCAAGCCTTGGTTCTGATAGTCTAGGACGACAACGGACATGGCGTACTTGCCGGAGCGTCCCAAGGGACCGATAGTCGCCTCATAGTAAGATTTATCGGTATTGATTCTCAAAAGAAACGGAAAAATCTTGGAAGGATTTTCCGGATCCTGCAAGCTAAAGGCCACGGTTTTCAAAATTTCCGGAACTTTTTCATACTTGAGCCGGACGGTCAGGTTAAGTCCGCCATTAATGGCTACCATATTGTTGTCAGACACCAACTGCCTTCCTTCTTGAATAAATTCGAAGTCTTGCAAGGTCAATTCTTTGATCAGAGGATGGACATTGGCCGACATCGGAATATTGGCAAAGGGGTCAGTCGGCGTAGCCGGAACAATTTCCCCTGGCAAACTAATCCTGGCCTTGGCCAGGGCACCGGAAGAATATCGATCGTCAAAGGTTTTGGCGAAAATGGCGTAATAGTAGTTCTGTCCGGCCGTCGTCAAATCATCGACAAAATTTTCGCCGGGACCGCGATAAATCGGCTGGCCATCAAACTGATCTTTGGGGAAGAAAGTTTCCGACCGGACAACCACCACCTCTTCGAAGCGGGTATCGGCCGGATTCTTCCAAGAAAGATCGATCGTCTTTTCGGCCGGAACGGCCATAAAGTCGGAAGGGTTGGCAATGGCCTCCTCGTAAACCGGGGCAATGGTGGAGAAAGAGCTTTCAAGAAAAGTAGTGGCGCCTTGACTGTTTATAGCCGTTATTTTCAGGAAATATTTGCTCGACGGTTCCAGACCACCGAGCAGAAATTCATGGTCCAGTCCGTAAAAGAAACTTTGGAGCAAACCGGCTTCGAAATCAGGCGAGAGGCCCCATTCGATCTTGATCTTGGCTGGTTGATTGGTGGAGAAAATCAGACTGGCCTGGTCGGCCCCGGCAATAATATCCAAATCAGAAATGATCAGATTACCGGTTCCGCTCCGGCCCGAACCGCCCCCCGTCCTACCTCCGGTTGGCGGAGGCGTAGAGACGGGCGCGGCTTGGGTCGTGGCGCTCGATGTGGCCGAGCGACCGGAAAGTTGAACTATGGTATCAAAGGCCTCGATTGTGTAATCATAAGCCGTTGCCGGAGAAAGGCCGGTATCCGAATAAGTCACCGCCGTGGTCGTAGCCAGAAAATCGAGGCCACGGAATATCCTATAACCGGCGATTGAATAATAGCCGGCCGGCGAGGCCGTCCAGGAAAGATCGATCTGGGTATCGGTGGCGGCCGTGGCCGTAAAATTGGTCGGCACCGAAGGCGGAGCCGAGCTGACTCCGGTCGTGGTCAAGGATGTGGTGAAGGTGGTTTGGGCAGCATCGACGCTAATTGAAAATGCAAAAATCAAAATGGAAAATGACAATACAAAAATCCAAAATGAGTTCGGTTTGTTTTTTAATTTTGATCTGTAATTTTCCATTTTGATTTTTGCATTTTCAATTCACTTTTATCAAAGCGCTACTACTGTCACTGTCGTCGTTGCTGAATAAATACCCTCGGTCTGAATATGACTTGAACCGGAAGCGGCCCGGAATTTCAGGGTCGTGACCGTCCCTGAAGGGTGATTGGCCGAAGTCCGGCTAACTACAGTCGTGGCCGAGGTCGAAAGCCCATCCCAGCAGGCATCGGCCGTGTCCAACGAACCTGTGCCACAAACCGAGGAAGCGTTGTTCTTGAACCTGGTGGCAACATCATTCCCTTCCGGGCTGAAGGCAAAACTCGAGGCAACAGCGGCATTGCTGAAAGAGTAATCGGGCACGGCTCCGGCCGGGACATAATCAGCAAAACTGTCCGAGCTTATTTTCAAAGCCGGTGAAGAGCTGGCTGTGATCGTCGCGCTATAGCCGGCCGGATTATCGGTCATAACCGTGAAAGCCGTGGAACCATTAGCCGTGCCACCGGAGAGGCCTCCGATATTGGGAGACATGGTCACGTTACCGGCCGGCACGATCGAAAGAACAGTTGCGTGCATCTGTTGGTAGCCGGCCAAATCGGCATAATTGGTGCTGGAAGAAATACCGGTCGCTATTTCGCCCAAGGTATCTTCCATGAGATAAGATGTTGAGCTCGAATAGCCTCCGCCGAAATTCAGGCTGTCGCTCTGGATGGAATAATTGGAGCTGGACATGGTTTGAGCCACGGTAATGGAAAAAGTAAAAATCAAAATGAAAAATGATAATGTAAAAATCAAAATTGAATTATGATTAATTTTATAATTTTTCATTTTGATTTTTAAATTTCCAATTCTTTGACCGCTTCAAAATAAAGCGTTTAACGAGGGCTATAATGACTAAAAGTCCGGCAAGCGTGACAATAATGACTCTCCAAGGCAGTACCCAAAAAGACACGGCGAGCTTGTCCCTGTCACCGCCATATCCGGGATTGATCGAGGCCGTGGCCCTGTAGAATCCGAACATGAAGGCAGGCCGCCATTTGACTTGGCGATAACGCAATGATCGCGGCAAAGCGTACCAGGGTTCG
>CAYIFO010000057.1:0-3787 GCA_964362725.1 uncultured Candidatus Saccharibacteria bacterium | reverse complement strand
CCAAAATTATTTTGTGGGTAATAGCAATAGCGATTATCATCGGCCTGGTCGCTTATTTTTATAAACCAAAAGATCAATCAGCGGGAGCGTCGCCCGATGAAGTCTTTTCCCTGAATTTGCCGGAAGGAATGATTACTCTCAAGGCACCCAAAGGAACTTTAAAAGTTGTCGAAGCCACTTCGAGCGAATCCCAAGCCATCGGTCTTAGCGGTTTGGAGTCAATGCCGGTCGATCAAGGTTTGCTTTTCGTCTTCGAATATCAGGGAATTTACGAATTCTGGATGAAAGACATGCTTTTCCCCCTTGATATTATCTGGATAAACGAAGACAAGACCGTGGCTGGAATCAGTTCCGATCTTGCGCCCGAAACATACCCGGAAACTTTCATTTCGCCTAACGAGGTCAAATATGTGCTCGAAGTCAATGCCGGCAGAGCCGCCACTTTGGGAATCGCGACCGGCACTTCTTTGGTCTTTTAATTTTTTTATGATCTAACTATGCTATCCACAGTTTTTTCGTGGACGGTGATGTACAATGAGAGCAAGAATATTATAAATTTAAATAAAGCAGTTTAGTTCGCACCGCCTGCGACACCAATATGCCCAAAAAGAAAAAAACAACAGCCGCTGGAGCGGCCAAGGCTCCTTCTATCCCCACGATTATCAAAAGAGATGGTCGAATAGTGCCTTTTGACCTGGAAAAGATCGTCAATGCCATTTGGAAGGGCATGAATTCCGTTGGTGAAGGCTCGATCGAAGAGGCTCGCGATGTGGCCCGCCAGGTATTTTCCGAGCTTATCCGCATCAAACGGAAGTTCAAGAATTTCGTTCCGACAGTCGAGGGTTGCCAGGATATAGTCGAGCAGGAGCTCATGCGCACGGACTATGTCAAGGCTGCCAAGCACTATGTTCTTTATCGCGAGGAGAGGGCCAAAATTCGTGAACAGAAAGAGATGATTCCTCAAGAAGTAAAGGAAAAAATCGCTGAAAGTAGCAGGTATTTCAAAAGCTCGTATCAGGAATTCATCTTCTATCAGTTCTACTCCAGATGGCGAGACGAACTTGGACGGAGAGAGACTTGGATAGAAGCTATTGATCGCTTCATGGCCTATATGAAGCATAAAATGGGTAATAAAATAACTGTCGCTGAGTACGGTGAGACTCGAGAAGCAATCCTCAATCAGGATGTCTGTCCTTCGATGCGTCTTCTTTGGTCTGCTGGCAAAGCGGTTGAGGCTTCCAATGTCACCGCCTATAACTGCGCTTACATTGCGCCAACATCTTGGCAGGATCTCTCCGAAATAATGTATGTTTCTATGTGCGGTGCGGGTTGTGGTTTTTCTGTTGAGCCGGAGAATGTCGGCAAGTTTCCGCAAATACGCAAACAGACCGGTGAAAAGGTGCCAACCATCATTGTGGAGGATAATAAGGAAGGCTGGTGTAAAGCTTTTGTAAAGGCCTGCGAGGCTTGGGAAAACGGCAAAGATGTTGAAATTGATTATTCTCTCGTTCGTCCAGCTGGTGCCAAACTGGCCACGATGGGTGGACGCGCTTCCGGTCCAGCACCACTCATGGAACTGATGGAGTTTACTCGACGCAAGATTTTTGGGCGACAAGGCAGAAGACTTTCGACTCTAGATCTCCATGATATTATCTGCCAGATCGGACTTATTGTCGTGGCTGGTGGCGTCCGCCGTTCGGCCCTGATATCACTCTCTGCTTTGGATGACTACGAAATGAGAGACGCCAAAAAGGGCACCTTCTGGCAAACTGATGGCCAGCGATCGATGGCCAATAATTCGGCCGTCTATGAGATGAAACCGAATGCCGAAGAATTTCTGCAGGAATGGACAGCCCTAGTCACTTCTAAAGCCGGCGAACGCGGTATATTCAATCGGGCTGGTCTTGAAAATCAAGTACCGAAGCGTCGTTGGGAAAATCTTAAAAAGGTCAAGCAACCAGGTATGAACCCCTGTGGAGAGATTTATCTTCAATCAAAGCAATTCTGTAACCTGACCTCCATAGTCGTTCGTCCCAAGGATTCCATGGAAAACCTAAAGCGCAAAATGCGCATTGCCACACTTCTCGGTACTTACCAAGCGACTCTTATCAATTTCCCATATCTTTCAAAGGAATGGAAGGAAAACTGCGAAAAAGAACAGCTCTTAGGTGTATCAATAACCGGTTATTATGACAATGCTATTGTCCGCAATGACAAAAATCTTGAAGAGCTCAAAAACGAAAGCGTGAAGACAAATGCTAAATACGCCAAGCGCTTTGGCACCAACGAGTCGGCGGCTATAACCTGTGTAAAGCCACATGGCAATTCTGGACAGCTTCTCTATGTCGGGTCCGGTATGCATCCATGGTACTCACATTATTATATCCGTCGCGTCCGTATCTCGGTCACCGACCCGCTTCTTAAACTGGCCAGGGACCAGGGAGTGCCGGTCTTTCCAGAAGTCGGTTATTCCACTTCAAATGCCTCAACCGTTGTCCTTGAATTTCCGATGAAGGCGCCTGATGGAGCAATTGTCAACAAGGATGTTACCGCTCTCAACATGCTCAATGAATGGAAAAAGTTGAAGACCTATTTTACTGAACACAATCCTTCAGCCACTATTTACGTAAATGATGATGAATGGATCTCTGTTGCCAATTTTGTCTACGAAAATTGGGATCAGATCGGTGGCTTGTCTTTTCTTCCAAAATCAAATCACGTCTACAAGCTTGCCCCATACGAAGAAATCACTAAAGAAGAGTATGAGCGCCGGATGCGTGAACTTGGGCATATCGATTTTTCTAAGCTTATTACTTATGAAAAGCACGATCAGACTATTGGTGCCAAAGAATTGGCTTGTGTCGGTGGAGTCTGTGAAATTGTCTAAAACTTATGAATGTGGCGCAGTTCTTTGTTGCTTCACTCGTTTGCTCCCAAGCAGTATTGATCATACAGCTTGGTCGCAAGCCTCGCTCGCGCCTCGAACTGCATCCAAATTTATAAATATTAAAAACCATTTATTTAAGCCTCTTCTATGAAAAAAGCAAAAATTTATAGAAAAAAAAGCAAGAAAACCGCAAAGAAAATAGTTGTGGCTGTCTCCGGTGGCTTTGATCCGGTTCATATCGGCCATGTTCGGATGTTCAATGAGGCCAAGAAACTGGGACATCACCTGGTTGTTATTTTGAACAATGACAATTGGTTGCGATTGAAAAAGGGCTATGTCTTCATGCCAGAAAATGAACGCAAGGAGATTATCGAAGCTTTTGAGGCGGTCGACGAGGTGGTCATTTCAAGTCATGAGGAGAATACGACTGATATAAGTATATGTAACGATCTTAGAAAGATTCGTCCCCATATTTTCGCCAAAGGCGGGGATAGACATAGTGGTAATATTCCCGAAACACCTGTTTGTAAGGAGATCGGTTGTACTATTGTCAATGACATCGGCCAGGGGGGCAAGGTCCAGTCCAGTTCTTGGTTGGTCAATAAGGCCAAGGAAGTAGAGAGCAAAATTAAGATCGCCGTTGCAAATTTCAAGCAGAAAATTACAAAAAAGTAGAGAAATGTGAAAGGGGTCCTCTGGGACCCCTTTTGCTATTTGCTGGGACGACGCCCGTCCAACATTATGGCAGCGCAGAAACAGATGAACGCAAGAAACGGTGGACCGATGATATACAATAGAAGATCCATAAAATAATTGGTTTTAATGACTCCACAAGAACTCCCTGTGCTCCTGACTTCCGCACACTCCTTTTGACCGTCTAAAATACCCATATTCTTCCAC
>CAYIFO010000056.1:0-3950 GCA_964362725.1 uncultured Candidatus Saccharibacteria bacterium | reverse complement strand
CTACTTCCCATGACACTTCTTGTATTTTTTCCCGCTCCCGCAAGGACAAAGATCGTTTCGGCCAACCTCGGCCGCTTTATTACCCGCAGATGAATTTGAACTATTTGAGCCGTCGCCCCCTCCAATAATCTGGGCATTTTCATGAACTTCCTTGAGATCGGAAGCGATAACATTACCGCTCCCGGATTTACCACCATTTTGACCAGTTACTTGACTACCATTATTTACAGGCACAATATGCGGAATTATTTTTATTATCTGCTCATTCATGACCTGTTGCATCTGTCGAAAGAGTCTCAATCCCTCCTTCTTGTACTCCACCAAAGGATCGCGCTGACCATAAGCCCGCAGATTGACGCTTGAACGGGTATAATCCATCACTTCCAGATGTTCAACCCAATACATATCGATAGTCTGAAGAAGAATGATCCTGACGGCCCGCAAGAAAGACTCACGACCAAATTCGACCATTTTCTTTTCGATTACTGATAATATCTCTGAGTGTGGAGCGGCAGGTGATGTTGAATCCGAGGGACGCTTCGGACCGAGCGAAGGCGAGGGAGAACCAGCCGCGGCGCTAGCAAGCGCCGACGGCGTGTCCCGAGGAACAACATCACCTGACGCTTCAACAACCACTTTCAATTCCTGCTCAACATCCTCCAAGCTACCAAGCAAAAGTTTCCTTCGACGACCATAAATAGTCGTCCTTTGATGGTTGATGACATCATCAAATTCCAAAACTTGTTTCCGGGAATCGAAGTTGAAACCTTCAATCTTTTCTTGCGCTGATTCGAGCGCTCGTGAAATAAGCTTATGTTCGATCGCTTCATCTTCCGGCATGCCGAGCTTACCCATCATCGATTTCAGCATATCCGAAGCGAAAACACGCATCAGAGTGTCTTCTAGAGAAACGAAAAACTGAGTCTCACCCGGATCGCCCTGACGACCCGAACGACCCCGCAACTGATTGTCGATTCTCCGAGCCTCATGGCGCTCTGTACCCAAGACAAACAGACCTCCAACTTTCCTTATCTCTTCCGTCAATTCGGGCGTATTGGGATTGCCGCCCAGCTTGATATCGACTCCTCGACCAGCCATATTGGTGGCAATAGTAACCGCTCCTTTCCGACCAGCCTGGGCGATAATTTCGCCTTCCCTTTCATGATTCTTGGCATTCAGGATCTCATGAGGGATCCCTTCAGCCTTGAGAAACTGCGAAAGGACCTCGTTCTTCTCGATCGAAACCGTGCCGATGAGGACCGGCTGACCCTTGTCGTGAAGTTCTTTAACCTTGCGCCCGATGGCTTTGTATTTACCCAGTTCCGTTCGGAATATCTGATCGTTCTTATCGAGACGGACCACCGGCACATTGGTGGGAACCGGCATCACTTCCAGACCATAGACTTTGTAAAATTCTTCCGCCGAGGTCAGGGCCGTACCGGTCATACCCGAAAGTTTCGGGTACATTCGGAAAAAATTCTGGAAGGTGATCGAAGCGTAGGTCCGCGATTCCTGCTGGATCGAAACACCTTCTTTGGCCTCGATGGCCTGATGCAGGCCGTCCGACCAACGCCGACCTGGTTGCAATCTTCCCGTGAATTCATCGACAATAACAATCTGATTATCTTTGACAACATATTCCTTGTCCTTGTGATAGAGAGCCTTGGCTTTGATAGCCGTCTCCAAATGATGAACAGACTTGATGCCCTTGTCCGTATAAATATTGTCGATACCCAAAGCTTTTTCGGCTTTGGTAATGCCGGCCGATGTCAATGTAACCGCGCGATGTTTTTCCTCTAATGTATAATCCTCAACATCCTTGAATGACTGAACGAGCGAAGCAAACTGCCTATAGGTGCTTTCGGCATCGCGGGTCGGAGCCGAGATAATAAGCGGCGTCCGGGCTTCATCGATCAAGATCGAGTCTATTTCATCGACTATGGCGTAGTTGAATTCCCTCTGGCGCAAACGGTCGGCGCTATATTCCAAATTATCACGCAAGTAATCAAAACCAAATTCGTTATTAGTGCCATATGTAATGTCGGCGCGATAGGCTTCCGGCCTAGTCACCGGTCGCAGGAATTCATGGACAACCTTGAAACTGCCAAGAGCATCACGCTCTTTGTCTAGATGATCATTATCGCCATTATTTTTTCTGCTACTGCTATCGTCTGCCTTGTCATTCCAGCGAAGGCGGGAATCCAGGATTTTACCACTGGATCTGTCAGTACGATCCTGGATTCCCGCCTTCGCGGGAATGACAGAATCACGATGTTGTGGATCATACAAAAAAGAAGACTCATGATTGATCACCCCGACCGTTAGTCCCAGGAAATTATAAACTTGCCCCATCCAGACCGCGTCGCGGCGGGAGAGATAATCGTTAACGGTTACAATGTGAACCCCCTTGCCTGTCAAAGCGTTAAGATAGGCCGGCAATGTCGCAACCAATGTTTTACCTTCGCCAGTCTTCATTTCGGCAATCGAACCGGAATTCAAAATCATACCTCCGATAAGTTGAACATCGAAGTGCCTCTGACCCAAAGTTCGCCTGGCCGCTTCTCGGACAACGGCAAAAGCTTCCGGGGCGATCTCGTTCAAAATGGCCTCATTCTTTTTTCGTCGCGCCAGATTATCCAGTCCAGTTTCATCTATCTTCAATCTTATCTTGAATTCAGCCGTTTTGGCTCTCAATTCCGCATCAGAAAGAGCCTGGATTTGCTTCTCCAATTCATTGATTCTGTTTGTCAGAGGCTCGTATTTTTTCCAAGCCCGCGTGGCCGGATTGCCGAAGATTTTTTCCAAGAATGACATAAGAGGACTTTAACATATCCAGTAACTAGTAACCAGTAACTAGTTCACCCACTCCACTTCGGCCTCGATTTCTAGACTGGTTTTTTCCCTAACCACTTTGCGGATTTCATTGGTCAGCCGGACCACTTCGTCGGCCGAAGATCCCGGCTTGGTGACCACGACCAAGGCCTGATTTTCGTAAACACAGGCATTGCCCATACAAAGACCTTTCAGATTACAAACCTTGTCCAAGATCCAACCCAGAGGGATTTTGACTGTTCCATCCTTGTCTGGAAAACTCGGCAAGTCCGGATATTTTTGACGAAGCTCGATGCATTGCTGAATAGACACAATTGGATTCTTGAAAAAAGAGCCGGCCGTACCCCAAAGTTTCCAGTCCGGTAATTTGCCCCAGCGTATATCAATAACCGCTTGACGAACTTCAGCCAAACTCGGTATTGATCCGGGTTTTTTGGTTTTGAAATAATCAGCCAGTTCCTTGTAGCTGGTATTGATACCACCTGCTTTGTTCAATTTAAAAACAACTCTGGTTACAATATAGCGATTTTTTTGATGCTTGAAAATACTGTCTCGATAACCGAAAGTGCAATCGACATTTGAAAGATCGATAAATTCCGCCCGTACCGCGTCAAAAACCCTGACTGATTCGATCGTGTTTGAAACTTCCACGCCGTAGGCGCCGATATTTTGGACCGGAGAAGCCCCGACTGTTCCGGGTATGGCCGAAAGATTTTCCAGACCATAAAGCCCCTTTTCGACCGACCAGGCGACCAGATCGTCCCACATTTCCCCGGCCGAAGCTATCACTCGGTCATCGACATATTTTATACCCTTAATTTCATTTTTTATCACCAAACCGCCAAAACCATTATCGGAAATCAAAAGATTGGATCCTCCACCCAGAACAAAAAAATCTATTTTCTTTTCCGTGGCAAATCGAACCGCTTTTATGAGCTCGTCTTCATCGCTGACCCGGCAAAAAAAACGGGCTGGTCCGCCAATTTTGAAGGTTGTATGTTCCGCCAATGGGATATTTTCCTGGATAGTCATATAAATGAAGACGGACCTCTTTTGACAGACGCGAAACCATCAATGCGTATTGTATTATTGTTTGCGCCCAATGATGGCGACGGGTG
>CAYIFO010000055.1:0-4281 GCA_964362725.1 uncultured Candidatus Saccharibacteria bacterium | reverse complement strand
GGGCCGTGTCTCAGTCCCATCGGTGGGGGTCACCCTCTCAGGTCCCCTAGGCGTCATCGCCTTGGTGAGCTTTTACCTCACCAACTAGCTGATACCGAACAGGCCGTTCCTTGAGCGTCTTACGACTTTACCCGGCGCAAATTTCGAGGAAAAACATGATAAGCAGTTGTTTATTACTTACTTGACATTGACATTTGATTGTGATATGATAGTATAGAAACTATAAGAGGTGGGCTGTTTCCATCTCAGAAAGGCCTGCGTATGATCTTTTTTTTGAAATTATTATGTGGGGCAGTGGCATTTATTTTTCTGCTAGCGCTTTCAGTAGCCGCTCACCGAAAGATGCCTTCCCCATAAAATCGTTTTCACTAGCCCCACCTGTTGTGGGGCTTTTTATTTCATATCTAATCAAATGTATTTTTGTTTTTCGCCAAAATTTACGTCGGGACTATCGGGAATTACCTAACCTTTCGGCTAGCTATGCCCGACTCTAGGGTACGTACCTGTTTATTACTACCTCGTCTGCCACTCTAGAGACTGGAGTCTAGGGACTAGGGACTGGTGATAAGCCTTGACTGAAGTGATTTCTTGAGATTGGTCAGTTGTTTACCAATCGAGATCAATTCCCTATCAAAACTTTCGTATACTGCTTTAGTAATCAAACCAACATTCAAACTATCGAGAAGATGACTTCTAACTTCATCGCAGGAGCCGATTGAAATTGAAATAAATCTCATGTAATCTTTTGTTGTCTTTGATTGACCTTCAGCAATATTTGCATGAATTGAATTTGTCGCCCGTATCAATTGGGCACCAAGATGTCTCTGATCAAATATCTGCCAACTTTTAACAAGGTTATAAATCCTTGGAAAAAGTGAAGATGATTGTTTATAAACATTTAGATCTTGGAAATTCATTGCATTAATTTACCAGTCCCTAGCCCCCGGAGTCCAGCCCCCAGCGTTCGACTTGCATGCCTTATCCACGCCGCCAGCGTTCATCCTGAGCTAGGATCAAACTCTTAACTATAAGCGAACGGAACAAAATAGAAAAAACTATTTAATCCACTTACATGTTTTGACCCCAACTCACATTTTTAATTGAATCATTGAATTCAATATTGGTTACTTTACACAACTATATTCCGTTATTCCGCTAAGAATAACGAAACCTATTCCGCGCAAAATTGGGTTAGCAATTTTGTTTGGAATTTAAATACATTCTTTTATGTGACTTTCAAAGTACCACCACCATTCACGTGGCGCATACACTATACTACTGGTCTTGGGAAGAAAGTCAAGGACACGTACCAAATAGTTCAAATCTCCCAACTTGAAGTCACAATTGGTGACTTCAAGTTATCAAACCTGCTCTTTATTTTGCCACTTCTCGAGTGTAACCAGAAGAGTCGAACCGATGAATATCGAGGAATAGGTTCCAGCGGCAATGCCTATAATGAGAGCCAAGGAGAAGTGTTCGGTCGTCGAACCACCGAAGAAGTAAAGAACGATAAGGGCAAATAAAGTAGTCAGAGAGGTGTTGATTGAGCGGGTAAAAGTCTGGCCAACACTTTCACCCACAATCTCGTTAAAAGGTTTGCGATTTGAAGACAACCTAAGATTTTCCCGAACTCGGTCGAAAACGACGATCGTATCATGAACCGAAAAGCCCAATATGACCAGAATAGCCGTCACAAAAAGCGTATCCACCTCATAACCGACGAAATGACCAAGAACTGAAAAGACACCAGCCGGTATCAAAACATCATGAACCAAAGCGACAATTGCCACCAATCCGTATTTCCAAGAAGAAACCGGCTCGGAAACCTTTCGAAAAGCAAAGGTAATGAAGAGAACGATACCGGCAATGACCAAGATTATTGAAACAAAAGCTTTGCGCAAAGCTTCGGCTCCCAGGATTGGACCGATAGAATCAAAAGTCTTGAGAATTGGACCGTTGTCATTTGACTCAGATGTTTGAAGTATGATTTCAGAAGACGTAGACGAAATTGAATTGGCACTTGAAACCGATAAAGCTCTCATGAGCAAGTCTTTTTCTGTTTGATCAACAGCCTTCATTCTTATGATATAGGATTTCTCTCCAACCGGACGGACTGAAGCTGCTTCATCAATATTGACCAGGGCCGAGACTATCTCATTTTGAGCCGGCCTTCCTTCTGGGTATTCCACTTCAACCAACGTGCCTCCGGTAAAATCGAGACCCAACCTTAGTCCCCAAATGGACAAGGCAATGATCGAGGCCACCACCAAAAGAATGGAGATGGAGTAAAATATTTTTCTGTTATTGATAACCCACATAATAATTAAATTAAAATTAAAAAATCAAAATGAAAAATTACAATGCAAAATATGAAAATGTATTAGCGTTACATTATTAATTTTTACTCTGTCATTTTTCATTTTGATTCTTTAATTTTCAATTTTCTTGAATCCGTTACTTATAAGAAATCCGCTCAAACGCGTACTCTTCTGAGGCGCTACAGCGTACAACAATAATCTTGAAGCAGTAATGGCCGTAAACATGCTGACCAAAACGCCGATTACGAAAACCAAAGCAAAACCGGTCACCACCGAGGTACTGCCAAACTTATAAAGGATAATGCCGGTAATAATGCTGGAGATGTTTGAATCGCGGATCGAGAGCCAGGCTCGGGCAAAACCTTCATGCATAGCATCCCAAGTGCTTCGACCACGGTCAAGTTCTTCCTTCATTCTTTCAAAAATGAGAATATTGGCGTCAACCGCCATGCCGATCGTGATGATGAAACCGGCAATACCGGCGGCCGTCAAAGTAACTGGAATAAGTTTGAAGAGAGCCAGCATGAGAACCGTATACACACCCAAAGCGATAACGGCGACAAAACCAGGCAAGCGATACCAGATGATTAGAAAAAGGGCTATGACAATAAATGCTATGATTCCGGATTTAATGCCACCGTCAACTGCCACCTGACCCAAAGAAGGACCGATGGTCTGGGTCGAGATCAAAGAGATCGGTACGGGTAAAGCTCCAAAATTGAGGTTGCGAACCAAAGTCTGGGCCGTTTCCAGAGTAAAACTTCCGCTTATAACCGCTTGACCGTTTGGGATTTCTTCTCGAACAACTGGAGCTTCGATGAGATGGTCGTCAAGGAATATCCCAATGTAATCTCCAACATGTGTCTTGGTCAAACTACTAAAAAGCTTGCGACCGTCGTTATTGAAAGTCAAGCCAACCTCTGGCTCATTTGTCGTCTGATCAAAATTGAGAGAGGCCCGGTTGATCATCGTGCCGTTGAGTTCGGTCGGCTTGAAAAGAGCGGTGTAAGCCTCTTCCTGTGTTGTTGTCGAAGTGAAGGACGCAATTTTCTCTTGAAAATTCTTCATGTCAGCCGCCGAAGCCACCCGAAAATCGAGCTTGGGCGTGGCTCCAATAGCCGCCGCCGCTTCATCAGGATCGGTCACGCCGGGTAATTCGACTATGAGCTTGTAAGCTCCTTCCTTGGAACTCAATGCCCCTCCCTGCTCGGTCTGGACCAAAGGTTCACTCACACCAAAGGTATTGACCCGCCTTTCAACATCATCTCTTAGAGCCGTCATTGAGCTTGAGATATCGGCCGGATCGAGTTTGGAAACATCGGCACGGAAAACCAGATGGCTACCTCCGGAAAGATCCAATCCCAGGCGAAATGGTCTGGAACTTGAAGGACCATTGGAAACATAAACAAAATAGCCGACGGCGGCGGCAATAATGACTAGAAAGACGGCCCGAGCCCGATGTTTCAGCATATTGGGGTATTATAGCGATAAGCGAAGATTTGTAAATGCCTTGCATTTACAAGATCCGAGCGCAATCGATATATGAACGAAGTGAATATAAGGAAAAGGAAAGATTATGCAACTTTATTTTATTCATGAAGCCAATACCAAAATTTATTCTTGATTTCCTGTTCCAACCGATATGCATTTGAGTGCGAAAAAACGCCAAGATATGAGCAGAGTGATCCTAAAAGAACTTTTTCGTTAATATAAGCACTCTTATATCTGGTAATTTGCTCTCTTAGATTTTTCATAATTCTTTTAACGGTTTTTACTCTAACTTTTATATGATATGGTAATATGACATATCCGAGAAAATCAATTCCCTGTGAATAGCGTCTGATTTCGATTTTCTTGGGATGAAGTTCCAGAAGCAACTTCTTCATTAAAAAAGCTTTAATTGGAATCAGCATTTCTTTTAGATAATCGATCTTATCTGCCACGATTACAAAATCATCCGTAT
>CAYIFO010000054.1:0-4523 GCA_964362725.1 uncultured Candidatus Saccharibacteria bacterium | reverse complement strand
TTAACAATTATACCAGTCGCGTTTTTCCGTTACTGGGGATTATTCACCAAGCTCCATCTTGTAAAACTTGACATGAGACAACACTTATGTTAGTTTCTTGATGAAAGGACCTTTATGCGTGATCTAAGTTTATTGATTACCCACGCGAAGTGTTCAATTCAACGGATGGCCGATGTATTACAATCGGAGCCGGGAATCAGTCGGGAGTTCAGAGTCCCGGTCAGTGATGTTGAGAGGGTTTGTTTATCCAGAATTCAGTTCGAAATTCTGGAACGAGACCTTCCCGATCTAACTGAACCGGAGAAATCCGAACTCAAGGAACAACTTGGTGCGAGGTAATTTCGTCGGCAGCTGCGATTTTCGCGGTTGCCGACTTTTCCTAAATCTTAAACTCCACCACATCCCCATCTTTGACCACATACTCCTTCCCTTCAGTGCGTAATAGTCCCTTTTCCCTGGCACTGGCATATGAGCCGGCCTTAAGCAAAGTATCCCACTCGATAACCTCGGCGCGGATGAATTTATCCCTGAAATCATTGTGGATGGCAGTGCCGGCTTGAGGGGCAGTCCAGCCTTTCTTGATGGTCCAGGCTCGGCTTTCGTCAGATCCGGTAGTGAAATAGGTTATGAGACCGAGCAATTCGTAGCCACATTTTATAAGTTGATCGGTCCCGTCATCGTGAGCGCCCAGACCATTACGCATTTCTTTCTTGTCGGCTTCATCGAGGTCCTTTAATTCTTGTTCTATTCCGGCATCGACGATTACATAATGATGTTCGGAGAGTCCTTTAGGCTGTGCCAGTTTCCTCTTCGTTTGACTCGCTTCGCTCGTCAAAGTGAGGAAATTAGGTTCGCTATTTGAGTCTAAAGACTCATCAGAGTTTGAATGACCTACGGACTTCTCCTCTTTGACCGTTTCAGTTTCAAAAAAATTCATCAACTCCTCCCACCGACTGTCCCTGATCTCATCCATGTTTTTGGCCCCAGCTTTTTTGTTCAGGACATAAAGGAAGGGCTTGGAGGTTATGAGGCAAAGTTGTTTTAGGAACGGTGCTTCAAATTCATTGGCTGTGACAGTCGAAGCCAGTTGTCCGGACTCGAGAGCTTTTACAAGGCGCTCGATAAGGCCGGCTTCGACGATAGCTTCTTTTTTGCCGGCTTTCAATTCTTTGCCCAGATTGGCCTGCCTTTTGGTTACGGTTTGGAGATCGGCCAGAATCAATTCGAGGTTAATGACTCCAATATCCTTGACCGGGTCAATCTTACCGTCGACGTGAATGACATTTTCATCTTCGAAGATCCTGACAACTTGGGCGATGGCATCGGTTTCGCGGATATGCGAGAGAAATTGGTTGCCCAAACCCTCGCCTTCGGAAGCGCCTTTGACCAAACCGGCAATGTCGACAAATTCGACCGCGGCCGGCACGGTTTTGGCCGATTGGGAAAATTCAGAAAGCTTATATAACCTCTCATCCGGCACAGCCACAACACCGACCGATGGATCGATTGTGCAAAAAGGATAATTTTCGGCGGGCACGCTCTTTTTGGTCAAGGCGTTGAAAAGCGTCGATTTGCCGACATTGGGAAGACCGACTATACCGATGGATAGGGACATAAAATTAGTGAGGTTTCTATTCGATAATTTCCGGATGCTCTGATAGGTACATATCGCGAATGTAGACACCGAGCGTTGGGGCTGTATTTTCCATGTTTCTATCGGGTTTGTTGTACATGAATACCCGAGGACTGTAGGCTTGCAATTCCGAATGGTTGAAATTGGCGTTGTTCCTCGTCAGGAAATCACTAACGACTTTGATGTTGAGCTTGATCTTGTCGGTGACACTTTTCAAATCATCCAGAATTTGAAGCTTCCTTCCAATATAAAGCAAGCCGACAACGACAGAAGCCACGCCAATTGTGGTAATAATGTTCAGAAAATTCATGATTGTTATATTATTATTCTAATATGGCAGGCAACTGTATTATACCACGCCAGTCAAACTCAAAATATAAGATGTAATTTGACGCGATCATTCAACCTCTCTTGTTCCCTGTTCATAAATTTTGAGTGGCAAAACCTTCCAATTCTCCAAAATAGGCGTGACAAATTCCCAAGAAGCCATGATCTCCTCGGTCGAAGCAAAAAGGGTTTGATCGCCAATGAAGGCATCGTGAATCAGTTTTTCATAGTCGTTAGGAATATCATTGAATGATGGCACATCCCCGTATTTGAATTTGAGTGTACGGGCTTCTGTGGCAAAACCATAACCGGGCGTCTTGACGAAAAACTTGATCCGAATACCCTCATCAGGTTGAATGCGGAAAGTCAGGATATTTTGGTCCTGGAATTTATCGGAATCGGAACCATTGATCATGGTCAGTCTCCGCCCTTTTTTGAAATAAATATCGATTTCCGTCCGTGATTCGGCCAAATGTTTTCCAGATTCAAGAAAAAAAGGTACTCCTTTCCAATGACTCAAGTTAATTCTGGTCTCTACCCGGAAATAGGTTTCGGTTTGAGATTGCGTGGAGACACCTGACTCTGAACTATAACCGTTGTACTGGCCGCGAACAACATTTTTCGATAAATCGTGCTGGTCAATATTTTTCAGTGCCTTTAGCACAATCAATCTTTCTCGACGGATATCTAGAGCATGGACCGATCGAGGCTTACCCATCGCAATAAGAGCTAGCATCTGAAGAATATGGTTTTGACCGACATCCTTCAAGGCCCCGATCTGGTCATAAAAAGCTCCACGATTTTCTATGCCGTCTTTTTCAAAAAGTTTGATGTGGACTTTATCGATAAATTCACGACTCCACATCGGCTCAAAGATTGGGTTATCAAAGCGGAAAGCCAGGATATTCTGCAAGGCTTCTTTGGCCAGATAATGATCGATCCTGAAGATCTGTTCTTCCTTGAATAGTTTGCCCAAAAGTCGATCAAGAGAGCGAGCCGTGACGATGTCATTACCAAAAGGTTTTTCGATGAGGACTCTCGTCCAGCCAGTCCGGTCATCGCAAGGTAAGGTTAGATTTGAGCCGGCTAGATTGGTTAGAATGCCTTGGTAGAGGTCTGGTGGCACCGAAAGATGGAAAAGCTTGTTGGAACATTGACCCCATCTTTCATCGATGAAGCGGAGAGTTTCGGCCAGGCGGGTATAGGCGGGAACGAAATCGAAATGGCCCTGCTCATATGTCATATGATCGAGAAAGTGCTTGACATCCTCTTCCTTGAATTGACCCTGCTTGATTTTGATATTCTCGCGAATAAGATCTCGGAATTCCTCACGGCTAAAGGAGCGTCTGGAAAAACCGACGATGGCAAACCGAGTCGGTAAAAGTTTTTTTACAAATAGCGCCAAAAGAGCCGGCAAAAGTTTACGTGAAGCCAAGTCTCCGGTTATGCCAAAAATCACAAATACGGTCGGATGATTGGCTAGGGGTATAGTGTTCTTGTCGATCATATCAGAATTATAGCGAATATATCCTACTTTTACATTTTTTCTCCCCATTCAGACCATTTAGGATAAAGCACCCCGGCTATATAAACAAAGGGAAAGATGAGGACACCGCAAACAGCCCATAAAACGAGGTGCAGGGCTCTCGGTAGATTTTCAGCCAAAAATCCGAAAACTTCGCCAAGGATTGATGTGAGCCCGCCAAACATTTCCTCAAAAATATTCATGTCCTGATATTAGCGTGTGGTCCAATCGGACGCAACATGGTCTGACCAGGGTGCACTCTGCAGGGCTCGAACCTGCGACCTTACGCGTGTGAAGCGTACGCTCTAGCCGACTGAGCTAAGAGTGCCAATACTTCGAACCGATAACCAAAACAGCTAAGAGTGCCGATACTACGAACCGATAACCAAAACAGCTAAGAGTGCCATTTGTCGGGGCGCCGAGAATCGAACTCGGACCTCACGCACCCGAAGCGTGTATACTACCACTATACTACGCCCCGATTGGATTAGATTAACAACTTTAGTCGGTCATGTCCATTTAATTATCAAAACATTGAAAAGTAGAAGGAGAGGCTGGCTATCGTGACAACGAGAAGAAAAATAACAAGATAAACCATAAACATTCCAGTACCACGACTTAAGTCAATCTGAGTTTTCTCATGTTTCCTTATAGTGATCAGAGCTAGGGAAGGAATTAAAACAAACAGCATGGCACTCATTATGGTTTCTTCAATAAAAAATACGCCGTTCAAACCAGCTATCTGCATTATAAAAAAACCAGCATAAAATAGAATGATTGCCCATAAGGCGATTTTTACAATATTTTTAATCATATATTATTAGTTATTATTAAACCAAGTGGACCATGCCGGACTCGAACCGGCCACCTTACCCATGCCATGGGTACGCTCTACCAGATGAGCTAATGGCCCAATGATCTTCTGCGGAAATCCTAGCATAAATTGTTAAATTATCAAAAATAAAGTAAGCTTGAGAGCGATGCGGGCTGTAGTATAGTGGTAGTATACATCCATGGGGTGGATGCGGTCCGGGTTCG
>CAYIFO010000053.1:0-4532 GCA_964362725.1 uncultured Candidatus Saccharibacteria bacterium | reverse complement strand
TCGATATATTACCGACATCAGAATTTGTGGAAACATAATCATCCACCCCGTCAAATTTAAGTCCTTGTTGTAGTCTCCCCGCCACCAGAGCCGTTGAAGTTGCGTCGAAACTTTGCATGGCTCCGTTATTCCCCTGCCCGCTTCTGTCGGCCACATTGGTTTCCATATTCCGGGAATCAAAAGTCCACCAACCGACCAGGCCTTGATTGAGGCTGGAAGTGGTATCGGCTTGAGTCACGGAATTTTGGACAAGAGAGGCGTGGACAGGAGAAACGAAAAAGAAAAAAGAGAGATAGAGGACGAAGAATATGGGATGTCTGACATCCCGGAAGACGGTTTTCATGGATATTATTGTAGCATATCCGACATCCCGAAAATCTTCAATTTTTCTTCCACGACCTTTTGCATGGCTAGCTTGGCCGGTTTGAGATACTTGTAAGGCGAGAGCTCTTCATGATCTTCGGAAAGCGATTTGACCAAAGCCGCCCGGTAAGCCATCCGAAGCTCGGTATTGACATGAACTATGACCACGCCGGCTTTGACGCATTGCCTGATCTCTTCGGCCGTATTGCCGGAAGCGCCGTGAAGAACCAGGGGCACGGCCACTGATTTTTTGATTTCCCGGACCCTGGAAACATTGAGTGCCGGATCACCGCCACGAATCAGACCGTGAATATTACCGATAGCCGGAGCAAGCAAATCAATGCCCGTTTCTTCGACAAAACGCCTGGCCTCTCCGGCTTTGGTCATGTTCTCCTCGCCAACCACGGCTCCGCGGGGAATACCATCCAGAATACCTGATGAAGAACCTATAAAACCCAGTTCACCCTCAACCAAAATCGCGCCTCTGGATGTTAATCGGGCATATTCGACGCATTTTTTGGTCTCAATTATGTTTTCTTCCAGGGAAAGTTTGGCTCCATCGAAAATAACCGAATCAAAGCCGGCTTCAATAGCCTCTTTGACCCGTTCAAAGGAATAGGTGTGATCGGCATTCAGGAATATATCCTGTTTCCTCTGAACTTTGATGGCATCAACAACAGCCCGAACCTGGTTCGGACCGACATAATCTCTTTCGCCTTCGGAAAGACCGATAATTACCGGTACCCCCAAGGCCAAGGCGGCATCAGCCACCGCCCAAATGCCGTCCAGAGTGGAAACATTGAAGTGACCGAGAGCGGTTTGATTCGATTGGGCCTCTTTGAGGCAATCTCCGAGAGACAGCATGTGATGATTCTAACATATGCGTTATAATACTCCTATGTTCTTCAAACCTTATGATCTTATCTCGATTGGTGACATAACCACCGATGCCTTCATCAGGCTCAAGGATGCCCATATCCATTGCCGGATCAACCGGGAAGATTGCGAGCTTTGTCTGCGGTTCGGCGACAAAGTCCCCTTCGAATCAATCAAGATCATCAAAGCTGTCGGCAATGCCGCCAATACTGCTGTGGCCGGCGCCCGCTTGGGACTCAAAACGGCTTTGGTCAGTAATATCGGCGCCGATCAAAACGGCAAGGATTGTCTCGTGGAGCTTCAGAAAAACAAAGTCGTGACTTCCCTGGTCAAAGTCCACAAAAATAAAATCAGCAATTACCATTTCGTTCTCTGGTATGGCAATGACCGGACAATATTGACCAACCATATCAATTATGATTATCGTCTACCAAGATTATTTCCGGCCAAATGGATTTATCTGACCTCGATCGCTCCCGACACCCATCCCTATCATACAGAAATAATTGAGTACCTGAAAAAAAATAAGGAGGTCAAGCTGGCCTTCCAGCCTGGCACTTACCAGCTCAAGCTCGGATATGTTGAATTGAAATATCTGTATGAGAGGGCTGATTTTCTTTCCGTCAATCTGGACGAAGCCAAGAAAATACTGGTCGGCGCAAAGTTGAAAATCGATTATATCAAGAATAGCGGCTCCACCGACATTAAGAAACTTTTGGAGTCCGTGGCTGACCTGGGACCCAAGTTGGTGGCCATAACCGATGGCCCCCGCGGCGCTTATCTCTACGACGGGGACCACTTTTACCACATGCCTATATACCCCGATCCCAGACCGGCCTTGGAAAGAACCGGTTGCGGCGACGCCTGGTCAGCGACTTTTGTGTCTTCCCTGGCCATGGGCAAAACTCCCCTCGAAGCCTTGACGCTGGCTCCCGTCAATGCCATGTCGGTGGCCCAATTCGTCGGTTCCCAAGAAGGTTTGCTGACGATAGATCAGATCGAGTGGTGGCTCAAACAAGCGCCAAGCGATTATAAGCCGAGGGAAATATAGGGAGCCAATGCCTTCTCTTTCAACTCCCCAAACCTCCCTTCCAAAATCGCTTGTCTGGCCTCTTTGACCAGGTTAACGACAAAATAAAGATTATGAATGGTGGTCAAAGTCGCCGCCAGCATTTCTTTGGCCCGAAAAAGATGGGACAAATAAGCGCGGGTATAATGACGGCAGGTGTAACAGGCACAGTCTGGATCAAGCGGAGAGAAATCGGCGGAATGGACAGCATTGAGAAGATTCAGGGTAGAACGGCCATCGGCACCGGGATGCGTAACATTCCGGTAAGCTGTTCCATTCCTGCCCAACCTGGCCGGAGCGACACAATCAAAGGTATCAACGCCGTTTTCTATGCCTAAAATAAGATCCTGCGGTTCACTACCAATACCCAGCAAATGCCGCGGCTTATTTTCCGGCAACTCATCACAAACCCAGCCGACAGCCGTGCCGATGTCGCGTTTGTCAAAGGAGCCACCAATGCCGAAGCCTTCGAAATTCATAGCCCCGATCGCCCGAGCACTTTCTTTGCGCAAATCTTCGTAGCGACCACCCTGGACTATGCCAAAAAGGGCCTGACTCTCTGGATGTCTCACATCCCGGCATCTTTTGGCCCAACGATTCGTCCTTTCCACCGCCTTCTTTTGCCTTTCATATGGTTCATCGGGCGAAAGACATTCATCGAAAGCGAAAATAATGTCGGCTCCGATAGCCTGCTGGATTTCGATTGATTTTTCAGGCGTGAAAAAATGGGCCGAGCCATCCACGACCGAACGGAAAGAAACGCCTTCATCAGTCACTTTGGCCATAAGCGGATGCGGACTTGCTTCATTGTCGGTCTCAATGATTTCGCCGTTGGACTCAACCTTTTTTATTTTATTGACCCTTCTTCCCTTTTCAAATCCCAGTGAAAAAGCCTGGAAACCTCCGGAATCGGTAAAGGTCGGTCCCGACCAGTTCATGAATTTGCCAAGACCGCCGCTTTGCTTGATTGCCTCGATTCCCGGCTGTAAATAGAGATGGTAAGTATTGGCCAGAATGGCCGCCGCGCCGACATCGTCCCTGACCTGTTCCGGGGTCAAAGCCTTGATAGTGGCTTTTGTGGCTACCGGAATAAATGCCGGAGTCTCGATAATCCCGTTGGCGGTTTCAATGAGACCCGCTCGGCCACGACCGTTGGGCAATCTGGCATTGATGGTGAATTTAAACATCCTAATTGATGTTCCTCCACCACTCGCTGACCGAAGCTTTCTTGATGACTTCGATGACCCGGTCAAGGGAATCCGTTATTTCAAAAAATTCCAGGTCTTTCTCTTCAATGGTGTGGTAATCCCGGCACATTTTTTCCAGGGCCAAGTCCCTGAAGGGGGTCCAGAAATTGGAATCGATCAAAACAATTGGAACCCGGGGAATTTTGTTCGTCTGCAAAAGAGTCAGAATGTTGAAAAATTCGTCCAAGGTACCGTAACCACCGGGAAAAAAGACATAGGCTTCGGCCGCGAACATGAGCATGGTTTTTCTGGAAAAAAAATAGGAAAATTTGATAGCGTGAGTGACATAGGCATTGGTGGTCCTTTCATGGGGCAAACTGACATTGAGGCCTAGCGAGATACCGCCGGCTTCATAGGCTCCCTTATTGGTCGCCTCCATGATACCCGGTCCGCCTCCGGTGACGACGGCATAGCCAACCTCATTGACGATCCGTTTGCCCAATTCCTGGGCCTGCGCGTAATGCCTATCATCGTTTTTGGCCAGGGAGGAACCGAAGACCGTAACCGACTTGGGATATTTCTTCAGAAATTCAAAGCCCTCGGCGAATTCCCGGTGAATATGCTCGAGGTGCCCCTCGATCTCGCCATCATGAATGTCGTTTTTCGAGAATTGTTCGTTGTTCGTGTTTGACATGCAAGTAGTATAGCAGGAGTAAGGAGCAGGGTGAAGATGCAGAATGTCAAACTCTCCCAACGAAACACCCCGCGCCATTTCTGTCGCGGGGTGTTTCCGTTACGGAGAAAATTTCTCGGTAATTTAGGCCTTGGGACGGGCTTCCGAAACGACGATCTTGCGACCATCGAGCTCGGAACCGTTCAGCTTGTTTACGGCTTCGTCAGCTTCCTGATCGGAAGACATCTCGACGAAACCGAAGCCCTTGGAACGTCCGGACATTTTGTCCATAATGACGTTGGCGGACTCGACGGCACCGGCCTGTTCGAAGTGTTTCTTCAAACCAGCATCGGTTGTTTCCCAG
>CAYIFO010000052.1:0-4744 GCA_964362725.1 uncultured Candidatus Saccharibacteria bacterium | reverse complement strand
TTCAAATATTTCAATCCCGAGGATCTTATCGCTGATGAGGAGTCGGTTTTAGTTCTGACCAAAGGTGGCTATATCAAGCGGACCAATCCCGATGAATATCGCAAACAAAAAAGGGGCGGGGTGGGCGTGGTCGATCTTGATACCAAAGAGGAGGATTTTATTTCTCATCTGATTTTCGCCTCGACCCACAACGATCTTCTCTTCTTCACCGACAAAGGCAAAGCCTACCAGATCAAGATGTACGATATTCCCGAAGGCAAAAGGGCAACCAAGGGCAAATCAGTCATGAATTTCCTTTCATTGGCTGAAGGGGAGAAGGTTACTTCTATTTTGCCCATGCCCAAAGACAAGAAAGCTGCCGAAGGACTCGACCTTATGATGGTGACCAAGTCTGGCACGGGCAAAAAATCTTCAGCCAGTCATTTCAAGGATGTTCGTCGTTCGGGTTTGATTGCTATCACACTCGAGAGTGGTGATGAACTTATTTCCGCCTCCTTTGTTTCAAAAAATGATGAAGTGGTTATAGCGACCAAAGAAGGCCAGTCTATCCGTTTCAAGGAAAGTGATGTTCGGGAAATGGGTCGCAATGCCGCTGGCGTCCGGGTCATCAAATTGAGCGGAGAAGACGCTGTTATTTCGGCTGATATCGTTTCCAAAGACGCCAAGAATCCGGCCCTCTTTGTCATGGGCGCCAATGGTTACGGCAAACAGACCAAACTTTCCGAGTATAAGACGCAAAATCGCGGTGGTTCGGGCATCCTCACTATGAATGTTACGACCAAAACCGGTCCTCTCTTGGCCGCCAAAGTCGTGACGGATGAAGTCGAGGAGATTGTGGCTATGTCCAAGAAAAGTCAGGTCATCCGCGTCGATCTCAAAGAAATTCCCAAGCTCGGTCGCTCGACCCAGGGCGTTCGAGTTATGAAACTTCGAGAAGGGGATTCATTGGCGAGCTTGATTTGTTTGTAGGCGAAGATGATGGCAATGAAGAATACTAGATAATACAGAACGCAAAAATCCGCTTTCGCGGATTTTTGTTAGGTTAGCGAGTATTATATTCTTTAGTTATGAATTATTAGTGAAGAAAGATTCAAAAAAGCATAAAAATTGGCACCTCTTCAAGGTAGAAGTGCCAAACAAGATTGCTCTCGGCATATAGACTTGCATTTCTATTGCCTATTCCAACTTAGCTTCTGTAAAAACAGACCATAGGATGGAATGAGTATTATGGAAGAGTGTGTAGGGAAGATTTTCCATGATTCAGCTCTACACAATTGCGTGGAGCAACTTCTCTTATTTGGAATTAAAACAAAAAATAATAGCAAAATCAAGGCTTTCATGAAGCTGTGATTATTGACCAGTCTACTACTCGCATTTTCACACGATGGTAATCTTCAGACCCAATCCTGCAGTAATCTTCTGGAGAAATGAAAGTGTGGGATTAGTTCGGCCGGATTCAAAACGCGCCAGGGCGGACTGGGCGATGCCGAGTTTTTCGGCTAATTGTTTTTGCGTCAGTTTCTTTTCGATCCGAGCCTGAACTAAAGCATCATAAATCTTGTACTCAACTTCAAGACTGTCGTAAGCTTTTTTGTTGGCAGGATTACTTAGAAATTCTTTCTTGAATTGTTTAAATGTTTGCATCATGCGACGATTATAACATATATGTTATATTAAACAAAGAGGATGTCCCCACGCTTTCTTAGTCTTTTCTTCCCCTTTATCCTATAATTAACCCATGTTTTCTGAACCTGCCTCGAATGTCGCCAAATTGGATTTGAAGGAAGGGATGAAAGTGATCGATCTGGGAGCCGGATCGGGTTTTTATGTATTCGAAGCGGCCAAAAGGGTGGGGCATACCGGACGGGTCTATGCAGTCGATGTCCAGAAAGGGCTGTTGGAAAGGATTCGTTCGACGGGGGCTAGTTATGGTTTGAAGAATATCGAGGTTGTCTGGGCCGATATTGAAAAAATAGGCGGGACCAAATTGAAAGATTCGCTGGCTGATCGGATAATCGTCTCAAATGTTCTTTTCCAGATCGAGAAACCCGATGATTTTGTTCTGGAAATAAAGAGACTTTTGAAGCCGGGCGGGTGCGTCTTGGTTATCGATTGGAATGAGGCATCTCCCTTGGGTCCCAAGAATCTTTTTCCCAGTACCAAAGCCCAGACCTTGTTTGAGAAATCGGGTTTCAAATTGGAGCAGTCATTTGAGGCCGGAGACCATCATTATGGTCTCATCTTTATCAGATAAAATATTTTCATGAGTAAGTTTCAGATAATCACCATATTTATTTTCATCATCGCCATCGTGGCCGGAGTGGTGGCTTTTGCCACATATAAAGGTGGTAGCGACAGTCAAGCTTTGCCGGCCATCACAATCTGGGGTACTTTTCCGGAAGAGACTTTCAATGAATACCTAGGGATAGTCAACAGCGGTTTGGTCCAGTCCTTGAATGTAACCTATGTCGAAAAAAAGGCCGAGAACTTTTCTTTGGATTTCGTCAAAGCTTTGGCTTTGGGCCAGGGTCCCGATGCCATCCTCATACCGGCCGATCAGCTTTTGTCCGAAAAAAATAAGCTAACCCCCATTCCTTTTTCGGCTCTGTCGCAAAGGGATTATCTCGATGCCTATATCGGTCAATCCAGAATATATATTTCCGATCAGGGCTTTTGGGCCGTGCCATTCATGGTCGATCCTCTGGTTATGTACTGGAACAGAGACCTATTCAATAAGGCCGGTCTGGCCCTCTATCCCAAGACCTGGGATGAATTTGCTGGAAATTCCCTCAAGCCTGGCTTGGTCCAAAAACTGGCTGTTAAGGATCAAAATGGAAACCTCAAGAAGGCGGCCGTGGCTATGGGTGATTTTACCAATATCACCAATGCCCGTGAATTGCTCGGTACTCTTTTCATGCAAACAGGGAATAATGTTACCAATGTCGGCAATGATGGTTTGGTTTACTCGACCTTGAATGCCCGTTCCGCAAGCGACGCGAGTTCGGTTGTGCCGGCTCTGCAATTTTTCGCCAATTTCTCCAACCCAATCGACGCCAATTATTCCTGGAACAGGGCCATGCCCAATGACAAGACTGCTTTCTTATCGGGGACTTTGGCAACCTATTTCGGTCTAGCCTCGGAGCTCTTTGAGCTTCGCGAAAAAAATCCCAACATAGACTATGATGTGGCCCCTTTGCCGGAATGGAAAGGCGGCCAAAAAGTGGTTTACGGCAAACTCTACGGCTTCTCGATCGTCACTTCTTCGGCCAAGGCCAATACGGCTTTTCAGGCCATCTCAATCTTGGTCGCCCCGACCAATCTGGCCGAACTTTCCAAGATGATGTATCTGCCTCCGGTTCGCAATGATCTCATCGCTCAAGGTTCTCCCGATCCGTATATTGCGGTTTTCAATCGTCTGGCCCTCATCTCCCGCTCTTGGATGGATGACCCAGAAGCTTCCAAGCAAATCTTCGGTAACATGGTCCAGTCGATAATAGGTGGAGCCAAATCGGCCGACGAGGCTGTCCGCGAAGCTGGTGATCAATATGATGCCGCTTTGAAACGGGCTGGACAGTAAACTATGAATTCAAAATTCAAAATTCAAAATTCAAAATTGAAAATAACAACTGCGCTGTTGTTAACGTTAGTTCTGTCTGTTATTTCATCCTTACATTTAGTCAAAGCCCAAACGGCTGGAACACCAACGACTAATATCAACAGTTCTGAATTTCGCTTGATCGTTTGTGATGGTCCTAAGATTCCTGATAGTGCCAAAAATCTGATTCCGGACAACAGGGAAGAGTTCAAAGCCAAGTATGGCCACTATCCACCGTATGTAGCCTGTGATTTCAAGGGTATAATGATGCAGGTCCAGCATTTCCTGAATATTGCCATCGTCCTGGGGGTCGTGGTCGCTATAGCACTTTTCACCTATGCGGGATATTTGTACATCAAGGGAGGCAAGGGTGATATTGATCAGGCTCACGATATTTTCCCAAAGGTCTTCTGGGGCTTCATAATCATGCTTTCGGCCTGGTTTATCGTGTATCAACTTCTAGCTTGGCTGACGGGCAGTAATGTTTTTAGTGTCTTATTGGGAACACCATAATAAAATGCAAAGTTCAAAGTTCAAAGTTCAAAGTTTTATTACCATAATTATTTTCTTATGTTTTTTTGTAACTTTTACCCCTGTGGTTCAAGCTGGTCCTTCGACAGTGGATCTAAGTGCGGAAAGTACAGGTAGTAATTTACCGACATCAGGTATCGACTCTGATTCTAAATTACCAACATCAGGCCTTTCGGATAGTTCTGATGTTTCTAATAAGTCTACCGGAATCTTTACCCTTACAAATCCTCTCAAAGTCAATTCTATAGGCGGCTTGGTTCAAAGTTTGATAGAAATTGTAAGTTATCTAGCTATTCTTTTTGCTGTTGTGATGTTTATAGTCGTAGGCTTCAGATATGTTCTTTTTGCCGCCCAGGGTAACGCTTCCAAAATAAGTGAACTTCACAAACAGCTCATGTGGCTCATTGTAGGCGTTGCAGTAATCATAGCGGCCAGGGTCATAGTCCAAGTAGTCATCAATACTTTATCAGCGACCGGTGTGGTCAGTCCCGAAGTTATTCAAAGCGCCAATAAGGCTGCTTCCGGTCAGTAATGTATAATAATATTGTGAAAAAATATACATACATAATTCCAGGCCTAGCTCTTCTTATTCCACTTACGGCTTTTGCCCAGAATAAT
>CAYIFO010000051.1:0-4845 GCA_964362725.1 uncultured Candidatus Saccharibacteria bacterium | reverse complement strand
CAATATTAAAATCGGCCAATACAGCGCAACTTATTTTAAAGGTGGTATGGATGATGTCCGAATATATAATCGGGTGCTATCATCTTCGGAAATCCGCGAGCTCTACAACCAGGGTGCCGGGTCAAAAGAAAATACCAATCCCCAGACGGACTCTACCACTAGTCTGACTTCCGGCCTGGTCGGACATTGGACATTTGATTCCAGGGACATGAAGACCAATGTGGCCGACAGAAGCGGGCAGGGGAATAACGGAGCCATGCAAAGTTTCGACGCAACTTCAACGGCTCTGGTGGCGGGGAGACTACAGCAGGCGCTCAAGTTTGATGGGGTCAATGATTATGTTAATGCAGGCACAGGCTCCTCTTTAATTATGGCAGGTAATGCCGCCAGCTTTTCCGTATGGATATATTTGAATTCCTATGGCCAGGCCTCTAATAGTAGAATTATTAACCACGATGAAGGTGGCACATGTGGCGGGGTAGGTTATAAATTTCAGGTTACTAATACTTTTCAAACTGCTTCTTTGTTGTATTCTGCCAATGGTGGAGCAACGAATGCTATAGCTAATGCGAATGCCATTGGTTTAGGCGCTTTTTACCATGTGGCGGCAGTCTATAATGGTAGTACGGTAAGTTTTTATGTCAATGGTGTTCTAAATTCATCACCAACTTATACTACAGATTTGCCTAATTGCTCAACCAATTTAATTATTGGTAATAATAATACTTTTATTAGAACTTTTGATGGTAAAATAGACGATGTCCGCGTCTACAACCGCGCTCTTTCGGCTTCCGAAATCAAACAACTCTACAACCAGGGTGCCGGGTCAAAGGTAAACACCAATCCCCAGACGGACTCAAGTACCAATCTGACTTCCGGCCTGATCGGCCATTGGACTTTCGATTCCAGGGACATGAAGACCAATGTGGCCGACAGAAGCGGGTTGGGGAATAACGGAGCGATGCAAAGTTTCGACGCGACTTCGACGGCCTTGGTGGCAGGAAGACTACAACAAGGACTCAAGTTTGACGGGGTCAATGACCATATAATTACGGCCAACAGCGCGGGATCAGCTATTTTTTCCTCGCCTTCCACGCTATCAGCCTGGCTTTACACTAAAACAAGAGCAAGCGGATTTAGAGGTGCGGTGACGCAGGGAGCCAATGGTGCCGGCTTTTGGTGGTTGGGCATGTTTGGAGGCAATTGGCAATTTTACGCCAATTCTCCCACCACGAAATCCCTGGCTTATGGAGCGCAGATAAACACCTGGACGCATGTTGCCATTGTGCAAGACAGCTCAAACCTAAAAATGTATGTCAATGGAGTAGTCCGGGATACCGATCCCGCTTCAACATCGGGCAATACTTCAAAAGTCTATATCGGACGAACCCAGGGTTTTAGTGAATACCACAGGGGATATATTGACGATGTCCGCATATACAACCGCGCCCTCTCGGCTTCCGAGGTCAAGCAGTTGTATAACATGGGAAAATGACCATATTCATTTTCGGCAATCCGGATATCTCACTCGACTCTATGCCTTTACGCCTCCTGCCGAGGCTTCGGGAATTATTTCCGGCTGTCAATTTTGAAATAAAGGATCCCAATGAGGATTGGGAAGTGCCGGAAGAATTGGTAATCATCGACACGGCTTTGGGTATCAGGGAAGTTACCGTCTTTGATGATTTATTCAAGTTCAAGCCGGCACCACGGATCACTCTCCATGATTTTGACGCTTTGGCCAATCTCCGTTATTTGCAAAAACTGGGTCGCTTGAGAAAATTAAAAATCATCGCTTTGCCACCGGATATCGCGGAGGATAAAGCGTTGGTTGAGATTGCTGATTTTATTTGAATATCACACATCCCGGGACGCTAGGTTTACAACCATGCTATAATTTTCCCATGACCCTCGCCACCAAATACGGCACTGCTCTTCTCTTCTCCTGTCTCCTCCTCTCTCTCACCCTCATCAACCGCTCTTGGAACGACTTTGTCTCCGTTATAGACAATGTTGTCACTATAGTACCTAGACACAGACAAGTGGCCGCTCTGGAAGGATCAGGTTCAGGCCTAGTCGGCTGGTGGAAGTTTGATGAAGGAAGTGGAACAACCGCTACTGATTCATCTGGAAACAACAATACCGGTACTCTGACCAATGGACCGACTTGGGTGGCGGGACAGGTGGGAGGGGCTCTACAACTCAACGGTTCCACAAATTATGTTAATTTAGGTTCCAACTTGAGCGGTCTGGCTGCTACTCCCAGCGCTTTTACAATTTCAGTTTGGGTCAATCCATCGTCTCTGCCGAACAACAGGGGAATTTTTGGAAATTGGAATAGCAATCAGGGCTATATGCTCTGGAGCAACTCGGCAAGTATTCCGTCATGCGCGATAAATGAGGGTTCGCATCTGATCGGAGTTACGGCTCTCGCTTCCAATAACTGGTATCATCTGGTTTGTTCCTATGACGGTGCGAATGTTTCACTTTATGTGAACGGCGTTATGCAAGGTTCTAAACCGGAGGCTATGCCAGTCGGTAATTCTGCTTTTACGCTAGGAAAATATTCTGGAGGTTATTTTCCAGGTGTCATCGACGATGTTCGTTTCTACAATCGAGCGCTTTCTGGCATTGAGATAGCTGAACTTTATTCTTCGGCTTCTGGGAGTAGTCAGCCTCCACCTGATCCTATTGATGTGATTTTTCCGACAATATCGATCAGTTCTCCGTCAGGTGGTACGGTTTCTGGTCTGGTATCCATATCGGCCAATGCTTCTGACAATGTTGGAGTTGCAGGGGTTCAGTTCAAATTGGACGGCTCGAATCTTGGTATCGAGGATACGGTTTTCCCGTATTCATTCTCTTGGGACACAAGTCAATCAGTAAATAGCACGTATATTTTGACAGCCACAGCTAGGGATATGGTTGGAAATGTAACTACATCAAATCAGATTTCAGTAACGGTTTCAAATCAAATTTCCGTGACTTGGTCGGGTGGTGTAGAGCATATTTATATCGCCGATGTTGCCCAAGGCAATAATAGCGGCATAGATTGTTCCAATGCTCACGATCTTGGCTGGTTCAATACTGCTAACAATTGGGCCACTCCCAAACAAGGAAATAAGATTGGACCTGGAGACACGGTTCATCTCTGTGGCAATATCACTCGGGGCCTTTCTGTGCTTGGAAGCGGAACAGAGGGCAAGCCAATAATCGTTATTTTTGAACCTAGCGCCAAGATGAGTTCGCCAACTTGGTCCAATATGTATAAACAAGCAGCGCTTGTGATTGAGAATCGAAGCTGGGTAACAATAGATGGTGGTACTAATGGAATAATTGAAGCCACGGATTCCGGCACATTGTTGGGTCAGAAAGGTAATTCATACGGAGTTTATGGAAGATATGTGAATCATTTTACCGTTCAGAATTTGACAATCAGAAATATGTACGTAAAACCGATTGGTGTTAACGACTCTAGTGAAAGCGGAACAGCTATAAAAGTTGATACCGGTTCTTCTGATGTACTTATAAAAAATAACAAGCTGTCCGATGGCTGCAATCTGCTTATTATAAGTTTTGCTGTTGGTCAAAATAATATCACAATAGATGGCAATACTATTACCAGAGTCAGTCATGGAATTACCGTTGGTACGAATACTGTCGGCGCTTTACTGACGAATCTGACTATTTCTAACAATCGCATTGACGATTTGGATGTTTGGGATAATAACGAAAATGCTCCAAACTATGGAGATTACCATCATTTGGACGGGATGATTATTTTTGTAAATAGTCCCGGCGGAGAAGGATCTATAAGAAATTTCCAGATTTATGGAAATCATATTGGTCCGAATATTGGTGTTCATAATACAGCAGCCATATATTCGGAAGGGGTAAGTTATCGAAATGACGTTTATGTCGGTATGTATGTCTTTAATAATTTGTTTACAGCCGTTCCCGGTAAATATTGGGGGAATGGTTATGTCTCTAGCCATGGCACGAATATCTTTGTTTTCAATAACACTTTTATAGGTGAAGGGAAAGGAGGAACGATCAGTGTTGGTGGCCAAAATGTCCGAATACACAATAATCTTAAATATAGAACAGGACAGGGTATTTCTTTGGGTGTTCTGGATACTGATAGCGTTCCTGATACTAATCTCTTTGACACGATTTGGTCAGACTATAATATATTTTATGAACCGGCAGGCAATATGTTTGGAGTCTCAATTTTGTTTAGAGCTGGGTCGGCAAATGATAGTACTAAAGGGTTGATCTATAATAGCTTTGCGAATTGGCAAGCCAAAGCGCCTCAATATGCCGATAGTCTGTCTCCGACTGGTTATTATTTACAACCAAGGCTTTTTGATCAGAATAGTTCTACCAACCAGCCTTTATTAAGTTCAAATTATACTCTTTTGGCAACCGATACTGTGGCGCGTGATAAAGGTATGAATCTTGTGTCGTATTGCCCAACTATCCCGAATCTTTGTTTTGATAAAAACGGCACCCCCCGCCCCCAAGGCTCCGCCTGGGACATCGGCGCCTACGAATACTACAGCGGTCAGCCGGTTACTCCTCTCGTTATCCCCCTTAGCGGCTCCTGCTCCGCCACAGTTAACACGTGCTCTGCTGGTTCCTTCCAAGACCAAGCCGACTCCTCAATCCAATATCTCTGGAGCTGTCTCGGTTCAAACGGTGGCTCCACAGCCTCATGCTCTCTATCTAAGACTACTGTTCCTATCTCCGGCTCCTGTTCCACCACCGTGAACCTCTGTCACTCCGGCACCCCCTCCCCCACCCCCGACTCCACCACCCAATATCTCTGGTCCTGCCAAGGCGCAA
>CAYIFO010000050.1:0-5028 GCA_964362725.1 uncultured Candidatus Saccharibacteria bacterium | reverse complement strand
CTATTACCAATGTCAATCAATTGACCAATAGGGCTTTGAGCATTGGCGATACCTTTACTTATATCCTGGTTGCTCTAGCTGTCATCTTTATTGTTTACAATGTTGTCCGTTATATGATTGCTCCGGCTGGATCAGAAGGAAGAGGCGCGGCTGGTATGAATGTACTCTGGGGTGTTGTCGGTCTTTTTGTCATCGTCTCCATCTGGGGTCTGGTCAATATTTTGACCAATACCTTCAAGACTATGCCAGCTCGACAGGGAATTCCGAATACTGGTCAGAATCCGAGTGCTGGAGGTCTGCCGTCGTATACGGTTCCCATAGTCCAGTAAATAAATGTTTTCTCTCTTGAATATAAGAGAAGTCGAGGCGGCAGTCGATCTGACCGCCTTTGGCAATGTGGTAGATCCGATCATTGCCAATATCGTCTATCCAGTTGTTGCTCTTATGTTTGGCCTAGCCGTTCTCATCTTTGTCTGGGGCATTATTCAGATGATCATAAACGGAGCTGATATTGAGGCCAGGAAAAAGGGGCAGTACACTATGATGTATGGCACCTTGGGTATGTTTATCATGGTTTCGGCTTGGGGGATAATATACCTCATATCCAATACCATAAAGGGGGTTTAGATCGGAGAGGTCTGACCTCTCCAAAAAGAAAACCGCCCTTCGCTATAAAGCTGGGACGGTTTTTTGAACTTGTTTTTACCTATTTAGGCTCCCGTCTGACTACGACGGTGGCCCGGGTAAGGGTCTGTCCCGGGAGCATTCGGACCCGCCATTGAATAATATTGGCGGCCAGACCTTTTGTCTCGACACGGTTAGTCCACGTCACCGCGCCGATCGGCGAGATTAGGTCTGGGTCATTATCCAGACGTTCCTCGAGAGGAATGTCTCTGGTGATAAATTCAACTACCACCCGCGTGCCCTTTTGAGTATTGGCAACCCCTTGCCAAATCTTGTTGTTGAGGACTATCGTTATCTCGTCCCCTGGTGGCCAGGGGTAGATAATGTTGTCGGGGGGGAGGGGTGTTACGAGCACCCTGGGCTTCTCGGCTTCCTTAAGCCGATCGGCTAAGGCTGGTCGAGTCAGCCAATCCACGAATCGTGGATCATTTAACTTGATCACGAACCATAGGATTAGCAAACTGCCGACTATGCTTATGATAATCCAGCCCAAGGATTTTTTGAGTCCTTGAAGCGGAATTTTTCCTGCGTTCGATCCGCCTGTGAAGTTCATGGTTTCTTTCCTTTTTTGTTTGCGTTTACTTGTACCCCGACTTGTCCTGCTGCTGCAATGATTGGGCCGGCAGCATTATTAATGCCCGGGATTAGCAGGAGACCATCGATTGGAATCCCTGTAGTTGCAGCCGCAGCTGCTAGGATCATATTTGCATCAGCCTGTGGAGAGGCTTGCCGGAGCTTTTGTATTAGATCCAATATTATTGCTCCAACAGCCGTAGCTTGAGCAGCTTTTTGATAGTTTTCCCCTCGATTTAAGCTAACTATCTGGGGTTCGTTTGTGAACAATCCATAGTTTTCCTCAATCTTTGAAACCACATTCGGTCCACCAAAAATTTGAGAAAAATGGCTTTTTAGATCATTCAAAGCTGCAAAGACAGCAGCTTCTTTTTTGGTTTTTACCCACCGTGTAATTTCTTGCTCAAAGGTTCCTGTGAAGAAGGCTTTTGCCGCGTCCTGTCCCTTTCTAACCAGATTAGCCAGGTGTTCGTCTCTAAGTGGTGTTAGGATCACCTGCCATGTCACTAGAAGCTCGATGTTATCTTCCGTATAACATTTTAGGGTATTACCTATAACAGCCTCACTTCTCAAATCAACAGAGTCGAACTGAATTTCCCACGGAAGTTTAAGATTTATACCTGGCCAGACTACACGAAGAGACTTTTGAGGTAGCATTTGAGTGCGTGGATCAGGTGTATTTGGGTTATTTGAAGCACTCGATACTTCATTCCTAATAAGTTGATTACCAAGGACGATAGCCCAGTTTTGTTCGACATTGATTACGAACCAATCGAAGACAGGTGTCTTGATTAGTATAGCTGACCAGATAACTATTCCGGACAGCGAACCGAAAGCTATCCCTAGAAAGAAGTGAAATACATAGGCAATGAATCCAATCATTATGATCTGGATTCCTATTGCCAAAGCAGTCACGACATATTTATTATTCATTATACGCAACTTTCTACATTGACCAGCTCTTTAAGAGGATGGTCTGTTGTTTAAATTGTCAACTCCCAATTACCCACACAGGTAACCGGATTTCAAGACAATCGTAAATCTACCTACTATTCTAGCATTATATAGGGTGATTGTCAAGGCGCTTTCCGCGAGGGTTAACCTCGCGGAATTGGATAAAAAGACAACCCCCGCGGTTGAACCGTGGGGGTGTTTGAGAGGGAAAATCGATTTCAATAGTAGAAGAATCCCTCGTATCCTTCCACCTTGAACATCTCTACCCCCGGCATTCTGCCTGCCATCCAATGTGGCGGTAGCACGCTGACGGGCCGAATCGTGAGACCAGTAGCGCGCCGATCGCAGGAGTAGCTGTAGGGCTGATCCTGGGTCGGCGGGCAATATTGCCTGATTGATGCCTGGGGTGTCGGCTGCCTAACGATAACTTTATTAATGTTGGTTACCGTCGATGTGTTGGTAAATTGGCCATTCGGCCAACCTACCCGTAAATAATTGCCATCACCAATGGTTATAATGTTGATGGTATTTGTACCACCTGCAAGAACTGAAGGAGCCGCCAAGTTTGAGAACTTGTTGGTATCCACGTTAAGCTGAGGCTCCAGCCCGCGCCTCGTATTGATCAACTCGGTTTTTAACTTGGCGATTTCGGTGGCGTTTGTTCGATCGGCCGCCAATGCCGCTTGGCGTACTGATTCCAGATCTGCGACGGATGCCGAGGGAGTCGCTGGTGTTGGTGCCGGAGTGGCCGGTTGTATCACAGCAACCGGTGTCTGTCCACTCTGACCTCTTGCATTGTAACAAAGTGCCACAATGCCGATAATGAAGGCCAGGAAGCCGAACACCAGGGCGATGACACCGCTCGTTTGCCACCACGACTCTTTCGTAGGAACCGATTGAATTGGTGCTGGAACCGGCATAATCTGCGCCGGCTGTACACCTTGTGGCGGAACGGGAACTGGAACCGGCAATGGGGGAGCGGGCGTGGGCACGAGCGGGGGGGTCTTGGCCTCCAAGGCCGTGAGCCGATTAAGAATGTCGTTGGGGATGGGTGTCGGGGCATCGTGCTTATGCCCCTTAACATCTTCCACGACTTTTCCCAGTCCGGTGGTCAGCGCATCCGTGATGCGTTTTTCGGAGTCGGTAACATCCTGTTTACTTGCCTTGTCTCCGACCTGTTTTTCCAATGCCTCAATCTGCGTGCCGAGCTTTTCGAGCTCGGTCACCTTTTTGGCCAGTTCCTCGAACTGACCTTTGGTGGCGGCGCCGGCGATTGCGGTTTCGAGACCCGTAAAGCGTTGCTGCAGTTTTTGGACATCGGCACTAGCTGCAAGACCGTTAATGATCTCCTGAAATTTTCTCAGTGTCCGGTTTATGCCGCTGATTTGGATCTGAGCTTTCAGCTCATTGAATTGAGTTTCAGTCAAAGCCAGGTCAATCTCCTGTGAAGTTTGACTCGGTTCGTCGTCTTGTCCACCCTCCACTCGCACATGAAGTTGGTATTTTCCGGGTGTCGGATCTTTTCCTGGTTGCCAAATTAATTGCGACAGGTGAATTGTTTCTATTCCACCTTCGGGTGGATTTTTAATTTTTGTTGATCTACAGACCAGGTCTAAACCACTTGTGAGCCAGGCGCTATAAGTAATGCCGCCAAGCACAAAGGTATAGGAAACCTCGGTCCCGCTAAAATTAATTGCAGGTGGCGATAACTGATTTTTCATACTTCCTTATCTGTTGTGGCCCTCTCGAGCCGTTTTTGTTGATATTTTACTGTCAAAGTTACCATCCACGAGTATACCGCACACCTTTACAAAAGTCAAGAGGTGTTATGTGGTGAAAAAAAGGTCAGAAAAGACCGCGATTTAAATGCAGGCGCGAGCTTGAACGAACTTATTATTTACATGTTTCCAGATATTTCCGTATCTCGGCTTCAGCCTCCGGAACGCTTTCCACGACTGTATGCCAGACTGTCATGAGATCCAAACCAAAATAATCATGCGAAATCATGTCTCGAAAACCGGCCATATTTTTCCACGGTACATCAATTCCAGCTTTCATTCGTTCGGGAACTTTTTTGGCCAATTCGCTAACGACTTGTAATTGCATGATGACAGCGCTTTGAGTCTTATTATCCGCGGAAAAACTCTCATAGGATATGCTGTCCGTGAAATTCTTTATCTTGGAAAAGGCATCCAACATAAGTTGTAAATAGACCTTATCGTCTTTGTTTTTATCTTGATCCATATATGATTTTTAGATCACGATAGATGTAGTCCCGAAAATAAGGGATAATGGCTTTTTCGAGAACAAGATCAACCTTTTTTTTAATAATTCCGACAGCTCATTTCTAAGACCGACTGTATCCCATACGGAAAAAGTTTTGTTACCGGGCGATACCATGATATCGACATCGCTATCCGGTCCGGCGTCGCCTCGGGCTTGAGAGCCAAATATTCCGGCATAGCTGATTCCGTATTTATCAAGGGTGGGTTTAACGGTATCGGCAATATTTTTTACATTCTCGTCCATGACGATATACTATCATGGATTTATCGCGAAATGAATAACCCATTTCAGTGCCGGGGAGAGGACTCGAACCTCCACCAGTCGCCTGACATGCTCCTAAGGCATGCGCGTCTACCAATTTCGCCACCCCGGCCAGGATGTTTGGTTATTCTAGGTTTTTTTTGGTGTTGACGCAACCGAGGTCCCCCCGCTAGGTTAGTAACCCACCCACACCCTTTTGAGCCCCGACGATAATTTGCGACCAATGTACCGGCATTTTCACAAAGGATGAGTGAATCTTTGGAGCGAATC
>CAYIFO010000049.1:0-5169 GCA_964362725.1 uncultured Candidatus Saccharibacteria bacterium | reverse complement strand
TGCCTCTTCGTCCCATAACCCTTATGAATCTCGAAGCCGTATTTGGGATATTTCTTGCCTAATTGGATCATCCTCCTATCCCGCAACACTTTGGCGCAGATTGAAGCTAAAGCAATCACTTGAATCTTCTCATCGCCACGGATAATTGTTTTTTGATTGGTGTATTGTGGCGGAGCTTTTAAACCACCATCAAGAAGAACTCGCACATTACTAAAATAGTCGTTCCTTGATTCGATCGAACCTTTAAAAGTTCTTTTCAAAGTCAAAGAAAGTCCAATAAAATTCCGGCAAACTTTTTTCAACGAGCAATCAAGTGCTTTTTTAATCGCCCAAGAAATTCCCCTGGAATCAATTATTTTTTCACTCTGGAATGAAACGGCAAAATCAATCAACCCTTCTTTTTTAGCTTTTTGAATAATCCCAAACCATTCTTCCCTTTTCTTCTCGCTTAATTGTTTCGACTCTTTGACGGTTTTGAACAGTTTGCGAACCTTGGGATCTAAGAAAACAAAAGCACCGATAGCTACCGGCCCAGCGATGGGACCACGACCAACTTCGTCAATGCCGATAGAATACCTCATTCTCTAATGCTACATCCTTGACAAGTCTTTGTCATTTATTTATAGAGGTCCGACCTCTCACTTTTTTGCTATACTTCCCCCATGACCCGCTTCACCCACCTCCACACCCATTCCCACTACTCTCTCCTTACGGCTCTTCCCAAGATCGATCAGTTGGTAGCGGCCGCCAAAAAGGATGGATTGACTTCGCTGGCTCTGACCGATAATGGCAATCTCTACGGAGCTATCGAGTTCTACAAGGAATGCAAAAAGAAAGAGATCAAACCGATCATCGGTGTCGACTTCTATGTCGCTCTTAGAACCAGGAAAGACATGCAGGCCGGCATAGACAACCGGCGCACCCGCCTGGTCCTTTTGGCCATGAATGAAACCGGCTACAAAAATCTGATTAGACTCGTGACCGATTCGCACCTCGAGGGTTTTTATTACAAACCGAGGATAGACCGCGAACTTTTGGAAAAATACAATGAAGGTCTAATCGCTATTTCGCCTTCATTTTCCGGAGAAATCGCCCAGGCTTTGAAAGGTAGAAATCAGGATAAGGCCAAAGAGATCGCCAATTTTTACAAAAACGTATTTGGCTATAATAAAATCCCCCGCCTTTTCATAGAAATCACCCGCCACCCGGAAATAGACGGCCACGAATCCAGAATGAAAACTCTGGTTGAATTCGCCAAATCCGAAGACATCCCCATAATAGCCGCCCACGATGTCTACTACCTCGAACAGGGTGACCGCTTCGTCAGAGAGACCCTTTTGCGGGTCAATTCCCACAGTGATCAGTCCGAGAAAGTCTCCGACGGCGATGACGACGATTTTTCTTTCATCTCAAGCGCCCGGGCCGAGGAATTATTCAGGGACTTGCCGGAGGCCTTGGAAAATACGGCAAAAATAGCCGATCAGTGCAATCTGGAACTCAAGCTGGGAAACTGGGTCTTCCCCGATTTCAAAGTGGAAAGCGGTCGAAGTCCCGATGACGAACTGCGTCATCTCGTTTTCCAAGGCTTCACCGAAAGGAAAGTGACCGAAACGCCCGAATTGGACAAGCGGGCCGAATATGAATTGAAAATAATAAAAGACAAAGGCTATTCGCCATATTTCCTGGTGGTGGCCGACATGCTCCGCTTTGCCCGAGAAAATAAAATCTTGAGCAATATCAGGGGCTCGGTATCCGGTTCCTTGGTGACATTCCTGGCCGGAATCACCAATATCAATCCGATCGAATACGAAATACCCTTCGAGCGCTTCCTCAATCCCGACCGGCCTTCGGCCCCCGATATTGACATGGACTATGCCGACGATCGCCGCGATGAGGTCATCGACTATGTCCGCCGCAAATATGGAGCTGATAAGGTCGCCCAGATCGGAACCTTCGGTACGATGATGGCCAGAGGTTCAGTCCGCGATGTTGCCCGGGCCATGGGCTTCGAATATGCCATCGGTGACCGCATTTCCAAACTGATACCCATGGGCTCCCAAGGCTTCCCCATGACCATCGACCACGCCCTTGAGCAAGTGCCGGAACTCAAGGATATTTATGAGAACGAAGAAGAAACTCGCCGGATCATCGACATGGCCAAAAAGATCGAGGGTTGCGCCCGCCATATCGGCGTCCATGCCGCCGGGGTCGTCGTCTCACCAACCACTTTGACCGATTTCACACCTCTCCAGTTTGATCCCAAAGGAGAGGGTAAAATCATCACCCAATATGACATGTACTCGATCGAGGAAGCCGGTCTTTTGAAGTTTGACTTTTTGGGATTGAAAAACTTGACCATTATAGCCGATGCCATTACCAGAATTGAAAAAATTGATGGCGTTAAAGTCGATAGCGACAATATACCGGTCGATAACAAAAAAACATTTGAGATGCTAGCCCGCGGAGAAACAGCTGACCTATTCCAACTAAACGGCGACGGCATGACCAGGTTTCTCAAGGAGCTCAAACCGACAACCATTCACGACATCAACGCCATGGTCGCACTCTATCGTCCAGGTCCGATCCAGTTCATTCCAGACTATATTGCTCGTAAACATAATCCCAAACTGATCAAGTATCTCGACCCAGCTCTGAAAACAATTCTGCAAAAAACTTATGGGGTTCTCGTTTATCAAGACGATCTTTTGATCATGGCTCATGATCTGGCTGGCTACAGCTGGATCGAGGTGGACAAATTCCGCAAGGCCGTCGGCAAAAAAATCCCTGTTGAAATGGCCATGCAAAAGGAAAAATTTATCAAGGGTTGCGTGGAACACAGCAAATGGTCGGAAAAGAAGGCCAAGGAAATCTGGAAATGGATCGAGCCCTTCGCTGCCTACGGCTTCAACAAAGCCCATTCGGTCTCCTACGGTCGAGTGGCTTATATTACAGCCTATCTCAAAGCTCATTTCCCGGCCATATATCTTTCGGCTGTTTTGACTTCGGAACAGGGCGAGACGGAAAAAGTAGCGGAAACTATAGCCGAATGTAAGCGCCTAAATATTCCCGTTCTACCACCCGATGTTAATGAAAGTTTTAGCCAGTTTACGGTGGTAAAAACAAATCCCCCGTCCCTCCCTATGGTCGGGACACCCCCTTTTTCAAAGGGGGAATCCGAAAACAGTATTCCATATCGAATCCGTTTCGGTCTGGTCACGATCAAAAATTTCGGGCAGGGAATATCGACGGCTATTATTGAGGAAAGGAAAAAGAATGGTAAGTACAAATCATTAGCCGACTTTTTGGAAAGGGTCAAAGACCGCAACCTGAATAAAAAATCACTGGAATCGCTGATCAAATCGGGAGCAATGGATTGTTTTGGTATTGACCGAGGAGTGATGATGGCCAACCTCGATCTTCTTCTTGATTACAACAAGGAGAGTGGCCAGAAACACGAAAATCAGGATTCGCTTTTCGGCATGATGGCCGACCATTCAAGCCTGCCTTCTTTGCGTTTGAATGAATCGCCTGTGGCCGATATGCGTGACAAACTCATTTGGGAAAAAGAACTTCTGGGTCTTTATGTTTCCGGTCATCCCCTGGAGCGCTTCCGTTCGGTCATTGAAAAGAAAGACACTGATATCAAGAGAGTTCTGGAAAACTCCAAAGAAGGCGCTTCGGTTATTCTGGCCGTTATCATTGACGAAGTCCGTCTGGTCCAAACAAAAAACAATGAAACTATGGCTTTCATAACCGTTTCCGACTTTTCCGGCGCGGTCGAAGCAGTCGTCTTCCCCCGGACATATCGCGAATTCAAGGCCATGATCGTTCCGGATAAGTGCCTGGCGATCAAAGCGACTGTCAATACCCGAAATGGTGAAAAGGGGTTGGCGATCGAGAAGGTCAAGGGGTTATAAATAAAAGAACCGCCTGAGCATTCAAACGGTTCATTGTGCGCGTTACTGCCATATCAGTTCTTGCACTGCCGCGGCCAACAATCATTACATTGAGCATCTTTGTACATTTCTTTCAGGCAACCATCAGATTGGCGACAACAGTAGCTCGGGGAACTTCTGGGATCACCACAAACATCTCTCACGGCCTTATCTTGTTTATCGCAAAAATTGCAACATTTAGATTTCTTCATATCTTCGTCCGTTTCTTTATAACAGCTGCAATTTTCAATACAACAGCCACTTTTTTGTCCTGGATTTGCCACCCAAAGGCTTTGCTTATCCATTATCTTCGCTATGTGATAGGCAATGCTACAAGATTCAAAACGCTCATTAAGCATTTTGAGTCCCTCAAATACCCCATCTCTTTCAATCACTTGCTTACCGTAGGCACTACACGAAAGACCTTTCTTATGGAGACAGGCGTAAGCGCAATGATAACCTTTATAAGGAGAAATGTATTTCTGATACATTGTTATACTGATCACCCAAGTCCTCTTGAAAGATAGACAAATAACAACAGAAGACGATAGAACGAAAATCGCCAATAGAATTCTAAGTCTTTTCATATTAACCTCCTTGTAAAAAAACTTTTTACTATTATTAGACTAACACATAAAACTGGTTGTGCACACTCCTTCAACATAAAACCGCCCTTCGCAAGCTCCGGACGGTTTTATGTTCTGTGCCTCGTTTGGAAATCCAAACGGCCAACCTTGTCATTGCTGTAATTATAGCAAAAGCCATTTATTTGTCAAACTGCGACAAACTATTTGAATCTGAGCCGGCGAGGAGAATTGAACTCCCAAGGCACAGCATGACAAGGCTGACCTTGTTACCAAACCGCCGGCATATTAGTAGACCTATCATATCAATCCCAAATGAAGTTTTAATGAAAATCGATGTCGAGGTTCCCACCTCATGAGGCCTTTACAACCTATTGTTGTTTTTGCTAGCTTATGTACGGACAATAAACCAACATGGAAAGGAGTATCTATGAGCCGCAAAAATAGAGAGGCTCGAATCCTCTCAGAAAGAGAAAAGAGGCGTGCAGCAAAGGAGAATCAGGAAAAACACCCTGGTGGAAAAAGCCGATACGCAACTAAGAAGCGGGATGGCGATTTCACCGGATGGGTCTCGGGCAAGCAAACACTAAATTTCAGCAGACCTTCACATCCCATTCAAGGTGAAGGACCGATGAAACTGGATGCTAGAC
>CAYIFO010000048.1:0-5666 GCA_964362725.1 uncultured Candidatus Saccharibacteria bacterium | reverse complement strand
CTAGACAGAAGCTTTACAAAGCTCTCGGATTTCATTAAGATTAAGGTGACACAAGTGTGTCAGAGACTACGGAAATCGCGGCGTCCACCAAGCGCCGATGGAGGGGTTGGCTCCTCTCATGCATGGTCTGACATTCCAGATGCAATCATGCCCAATCTAGAAGCCAGAAAGGAGGTCGGTTGCAATTGGACCGGCGAAACCCGGTGGAACCGCGAAATCTTTCGCCCGGGCATAGCGCAAATTTGGCGCGTGCTCGGGCATTTTTATTTATAAGCTATAATAGTAAAACCATGGACCAAAACAATGAAAAGCTAGATCATATTCGTCATACCCTGGCTCATCTTCTGGCAGCGGCCGTTATTGAACTCTATCCCGATACCAAACCAACCATTGGTCCAACTGTTGATAATGGTTTTTATTACGACTTTGAATTTTCCAAACCATTGGTCGCTGAAGACTTGAAAAATATAGAAAAAAGGATGCGCAAAATTTTGCCGACCTGGAAGGAGATGAAGGGTCAAGAAATTTCGGCTGATGAGGCCCGTCAAACATTCAAGGACAATCCGTACAAACTCGAACTGATAGAGGAAATCATCGTCAAAAAAGAATCCTTGACGGTATACACCGCTGGTACTGATCTAACTGCGCCAATAACCAACAATCAAAAACCAAAAACCAATTTCACCGATTTGTGTAGAGGTGGCCATGTCACAAATCCAGCCGAGGAAATTGTTCCCGACTCCTTCAAATTATCCCGTCTGGCCGGAGCCTATTGGCGAGGTGATGAGAAAAATAAGATGCTAACTAGGATTTACGGTCTGGCTTTCCTGTCGAGGCCTGACCTCGACAAATATGAGGAAATGGTCAAGGAAGCCGAGAAGAGGGATCATCGCAAACTGGGCAAAGAAATGGACATCTTTGAATTTGACGAGGAAGTTGGTCCTGGATTACCTCTTTGGCTACCGAATGGTGCCACAATGATCGAAGAGTTGGAAAAGTTGGCCAAGGAGACCGAGTTTCAAATGAACTATGTCCGAGTCCGTACTCCCCATATCGCCAAAGACTTGCTATACAAAAGAAGCGGACATCTTCCCTATTATGAGGAAAGTATGTTTCCCCCTATGGAATACGAGGGTGGTAAATATTATTTGAAAGCCATGAATTGTCCTCACCACCACAAAATCTTCGCCGCTCGACCCAAAAGCTATCGCGATCTACCCTTACGCTTGGCTGAATATGGCACCTGTTACCGCCATGAGAAAAGTGGCGAACTCTTTGGACTTATGCGTGTCCGAACAATGCAAATGAACGACGCTCATATTTACTGCACCGAGGATCAGTTTGCCGATGAATTCCGAGCAGTCAATGAGATGTACATCCGCTACTTCAAGATATTTGGCATTGATAAATACATCATGCGCTTTTCAACACATGACCCAAAAAGACTTGGCGAGAAATTCGTCAATGAGCCCGAACTTTGGAAAAAAACCGAGGATATGGTGAGAAAAGTTCTCATCGATTCGAAAATACCTTATGTCGAGGTTCCCAATGAAGCGGCTTTTTACGGACCAAAAATCGATGTTCAAGTCTGGAGCGCCATAGGACGGGAATTTACTCTAGCGACAAACCAGGTTGATTTTGCTGTTCCCAAGCGCTTCGATTTGATCTACAACGACAGCGATGGGACTGCCAAAACGCCTCTTTGCATACACCGAGCACCGCTTGGCACTCATGAGCGCTTCATCGGATTTTTGATCGAGCATTACGGTGGCAACTTCCCTCTCTGGCTCTCGCCTATTCAAGTCAAAGTCATACCCATAGCCGAGACTCATTTCGATGTGGCCAAAAAAATCCAGGAATCATTGAGAGAAAAGATGATCCGCTCGGAACTGGACCTATCCAATAATAGTTTCGGCAAAAAAATTCGCGAAGCCAAAACCGCCCGGATTCCCTACTTCATCATTATCGGCGACAAGGATATAGCAGTCAACAAAGTTACTCTGGAAAGCCGGGGCAACGGTCAGATCGGGCAATTGAGTATTGAAGAAGTTGTTAAGAGATTGACGGAGGAGATAGGTGCGAGGAAGTAGAATCTAGATCTTCTGCTTATTGAACAAAAGATAGATAACCGTAAAAAAGAGAATGAGGATTACAAGTACGGCAACCCAACCCCAGGGGACATTTTGAAGCGAAAAGAGTGAAGCGGCTGTCAGACTGTTATTATTGGCAGGAAGTTCCACGACCGGAGTCGGGGTGGAAGCGGCAGCAACGACAACCGGAGCAGTTTTGGCGACCGTAGTCGTCTTTTTGGCCACAGCGACTTTGGCCGAGGCGATAGTCAGACTATTACTACAAGCTTTGACAGCGGTTTTGCCGTCAGCCGAAGTGACAGTCACAATAGCGCTCTTGGAGCCGGATGTGCCGTAATACTTGATGACCGAAGCGGTCGTGCCGGAAAGACCTTCCGAACCGGTCCAAGAATAGGTATAGGGAGCTAGACTGCCTTTGACTTCAACATTCCAGGTCACTGGCTGATCGATCTTGGTATTGGCCGGATCGGAATAACAACCGATATCAAGACCACTGTTATTGTTTGAGGCAACAACATAGGTCGGCTGGGAAACAACTTGATAAACCGGCTGTTGATAGGAAACATAATAAGGCAAACTCACACTGACGGAATTGGAACAGTTGCGGGTAATGCTTTGGCCGTTTGAACGGAGAGTAACTGAAGCATATTTCTGGCCAGAAGTTGAATAAGAAATTCTCAAGGTTTGATCCCCACCTCCTGAATAAATATCTGTACCGGACCAGGCATAGTCATAGTAACCATTACCACCAGACGGATAGGCTGTCCAAGTGACAACACCGTTTGAGGTTGAAGTCGTATTAGCACTGCAGGAAACTGAAAGAGGTGAATTGACCCGAACATAAACCGGCTGTTCAATAACTGGCTGGGAAATTATAATAGGCTTTTGAACATAGATGGGTTGCTGAACGATGACCGGCTGTTCCACATAAACAGGCTGGCTGACATAGACTGGCCTCGTCACGACGACAGGAGTCGTGGTGTAGATCGGAGCGTTGTAATTGTAAAGCCCGGAGATATTGTAGCCATAGGACGGAACATCGTAGTATCCATCATAATAATGGACCCCGGCCGAAGCCGTTTGTGGCAAGGCGCCAATCACGCCAAAAACCAAGGCCAAAGCCAGGATTATTCCAAAGTATTTCTGATTATTTGTTTTGATCATATTGAAAGCGTATTTGTCGCATGCCATTCTTTATGGCCAAATTGGGCCATCCGGCAACAAATAACGATTAAACTGTTAACGACGGTATTGTATACCAATTATGTAGAAAAGTCAAGAGCAACAAACTCTTGGCCCATTTCATTTTGTTTCTGCGAGCGCTCGCCATTTTACGCTCAAATAAAAAAGATTCCTGGGCTTGTACCTAACTGCATAGGTTCACAAATCGATTATACCTGGCTCGCTGGTCGCTATTCTCGAAACAAAATGAAATGGGCCAAGCGTTTGCTTATTTATTTTTTCCCTGCACATCCCTAGCCGCTTTTCTATATGAGCAGTAATCGCAATTTTTAGCTGGTGCGGGCGGTTTCGGAAGAAGCAAACACTTTTTGAGTTCAACAAGAGTATTCTCGACCCAGGAATTGTCTCCGGTATAGGCGATCAGATCGATGTCGAATTCGAGCTTGGCATCAAAGGCTTGCCTGTCGGTCTTGCCGTTGCAATAGACAAAATAACCGGTCGGACTGACCTTGAAATCATTCCTGGCGAAAAGCCATTGATAAATCTCCATCTGGCGCTTGTAACCGATCTGCCATTCCTTGTCCAAACTAACTTTTTCTTCCTTACTGGTCGACTTGTAGTCAACGATCATGACTTCTTCTGTTCCAATATTGATCCAGATATCATCGATCGCTCCTGTCACCAGCAAATTGGTAGGCTCATGAATGTATCTTATTCCCTTGAAATTGCTCCGCCAAATATCGAGATCTTCGTGAGTAAAAGGGATGATATCTTTCAAGCCATAGGCATTCATAAGAGGATGGGCCCTTTTCTTGGCCCGATGAATATCAAACTCCTTCTTAAGTAGTGTATCGACAGCTGAATTCAAGGCAAAAGGAAAACCAGGCGGTCTGCCCACGCCTAAGCAAGCGTCCAGATAGAAACAGAGCGGACAGTTCAAAAAGAGGTCGATCTTGGAACGGCTGACCCGAAATGGTTCGTCGTTTTGCGGATCAAAAAGGTTGCGGCTCCGCCTAGAATTGTAATATTCGGACATGGGACTATCATAACATATCGCTATGAAGGGCAGTTGTATTTCTTATCGGCCAGAGTTTTGAGTTTGATCATGTTTTGAGTCAGAAGATTTTCGTATCTTTCTTTCAAAGCTTTCAGTCGAGTCAGGTGGGCATTTGAAACTTTGGTGTTATCTGAAAGCATGTATTGAATGGGCAGGAATGTCTCGTATTTAGCGCCGTCGAGAGTTATTGTTCCGGAAACAAAATCACCTTTGATCCCAAATGTCGACATAGTGTTTTTTATAATCCAAGGAATCTGATCGTTAACTTTGATCAACTTGCCATCCTTGATGTCAAAATCCATCGTCATTGTAATATAATTGTTTTTGGTTTCTATGTCCGGATAATAAGTATGCAAATCTTCCGGCAAAATAGCCACGAATTTATTGGCCATTTTGCCACGCAAAGCCATTAGATCCAGAAATATCCCGCTAATCGTCCCGATAGGGATGGACTTACCAGCAACCTTGTAGCCTTGAACGATTTTATTGGTCTTGGCGTTTTCCGTCTTCATTAATATCAATTCGTCCTCCAATTCCTTACTGCTAACCTTGAAAACCGTGCCTATCTGCTCGCTACCTGTACCAACTCCGATTTTGGCCGTGACGACTTCTTTGCCCTGCTTCAAACATTTCATGTCAATGTTGTCGGCAAAAGCATAATTCTCACCGCCCTCAAAACCGGCCGGGATGATGACCACGCTTGCACGGGTAACTAAATTTTTTTCTTTGGCATTGGCCGAATCGAGCAGTTTTTGAACCACCCCTATCATCGCGGTCACGCTTTCAAGACTTTTTTTATTGTCGGCAATCTGATCGGCTATGTAAGTGGCATTTTGACGACCACGAAGGCATGTCGCCTCAAGAGTTAAAGTTTGGTTATATCTGGCCTTTGAACCTTTGTAATAACGACTGATAAAATCCTTGCCCTGACATGTAGCCGAATCGGAGACGGATTGTCCAGCTTCGATCTGACTAATATTTATATCAGGAAAATTGCTGGTTGGCTCAATTTTTACGGTAGAGCCGATCTCGTACTGCAAAACGCTGGCCGACATAAAATTTGATTGGGCTAATGTGCCACTCAATACACCAACGACAATAACGGCTGTTGAACTCAACAAAAGAGAAGCCTGTAACCATTTATCTTTTGAAGTCATAAAATTTGTTTATGTCCCTCAATTGTATCATTTTTCGGAATCATTTTGACAATGAATGTTGATAAGAATGTTTCGCGTAATGATTACCGGTAGCCTAACCCTTGCATCCTTTTTCGCCCCTGCGGCTAGTATGGGAGATACTCTACCCGCTCTTTTCTTGTAGAGTGTAGAGGCGGAAGC
>CAYIFO010000047.1:0-6021 GCA_964362725.1 uncultured Candidatus Saccharibacteria bacterium | reverse complement strand
CATTAGTACCAATCTCTTTTATAAATAATTTCTGACCGGTAATATCAGGAATATGGCCAATCATTTTTATAATATCATGCTTCAACCTCCGATAAGCACCTTCTTCGGTGAGGATTTGCGAAGCGAAAATATTCAATTTTACAATTGCATCCTTTTCGATCAGAGGAATGGGGCTGCTATCTACTGAAATATAGTCTTTCCAGTCTAAGTGCTGAGGACAGGCGTCCTGTCTTGATAATAAGCTTGTTAATCCAAATTGACTTAAATTCATAGGCAACAAAAAACTCGTAGGAACTTCAAGCGCAAAAGCTTCCAATGTCGCAGTTTGCCCGGCTGTTGTAATAAAATGAATCGATTTATCAAGCTCAATGATGAATTCATCGTGTTGTAGAGTGACGGGAGTAATGAATTCATTTGCAGCTGCCGTGAATTTTGTCTTCAAGTAATTGATCGCTTCGGCACCTCCCGCAACCTTAATTTTAAACTGACCGGACATTTCAGACAAACTATCAGCAAGAATATCAATGTAATTTTTTGGAAATACATCGATCAGCGGATTCTTGCAACCTCCCAAATGGATCAAAATTTGATCTCTCTTGGTATTCTTTGGCACAACATCAATGATTGCAGGAACGAGATTAATAGCCCTCGAAGTGGTGTTGAGCTTAAGTTCTTGTCCGGGGTATTTCATCCAAAAAATTTCGTCTGCAACAAGATGCTCGGCCGGTATCTTGTCCCAGAACCAAGATAATCCATCAAGAAAAGCACACTGTATTTTCAAAGACTTCGCGGCACGAATCGCAAAGCGATTCTGCGAGCTCACCAGAACGACATTATCAATGGTTTTTAAGAGGTCATGTATAGACTTTTCGTCTCTTTCATCAACATTAACGAAAGATAGTCTCGGCGGAACAATTTGCTGAGTAAATAAGCCCCCGGCAATGATAACTTGCATGTGACCGCGGTTAATAAATTCATTGGCAATTGCTATCGCCTTGCCTATAGGACCATAACCAAACGGATTAGCGATTATTAGTATTGTTTTTTTCATTTCGATTTTCAGTCAGATCTTTTGCGAGAACAATTTCATCGCCCATAAAACCGTCGACTGCGTCGATAAGTTTTGGAATATCAGCAGATTCGGTGTTACTTCTACTTTTACTCATTTTCCGCCCGTCACGCGCCAGAACAGTCGGAGTAAAAAGCATATATGGTATTTTTGTGTTTGGAGAATATCGATCTAAGTAAGCCTTGCGAATTTTAAAATCCCCCTCGCTATAATGATCTCCGCCACTAAGCGTAATATCGATGTGAAATATCTCCAATCTCGCTATCAACATAGGCTTGTGATACCACCAATATTGAAATTCCTTTACATCACCCACGCACCTATAAGTGCATTCTTTACAATTCCAAGATAATTGTTCACCTTCAACTATTCGTGTTTCTCCATGGGAACGATGACATTGAGGGCAAATTATACCGGCATATTGGACGGGTTCTTCTAACGTCTCTTTATCAGAATTAGCCTTTAGAATTTCTAGTTGCTCCCTTGGATTTCCTATTGTTTGTAGAAGTAGTGATCGGCAAAACGGCTGATTTATCAGTGTTGAATTTCTTATATATTCAAAAGAAATTCCCGGAAATGCGTCTTTGATCGTATTTAAATTCCGTTCAATAATTGGTTGCCAATGGTCAATCGCTGACGAGCAACACCCATTCTCATCCTTAAGATAGTAAATTGAAGTATTTTTTGGATATACATTGAATGGATATTTGATCGTATCTGGACCATCGAGCACATCTTGCTCCCAGTCATTTATCGATACAATGAATCTTAGATTTGCCTTCTTGCCGGCTTTTTCCAAATACTTGCAAAGTAGATAAGGGTACACTGTTAAAGCCATAGCGTTGCCTGCATGGAAACCGTACGGACGTATACCGACATGGATAACTTCGGTACCATTTATCTTCTCGACAAGATCAAGTAAACCGGCAAAGTATAGGTATGGTTTCATAAAGGTTATAGCCTGGCAAAAAATTGATATTTTTTGTACATGTACGAATAAGATATTTTCTTCTTCAAATCCGGGCTTCCGAGCCTGTCACAGAAATATGTCGAAGTATCGGAAAGCGCCGCAAACATTATCCAAGAGTAAAGCTCCTGGTTTTTACTAACCTTTTGAGATGAAATTGAACTATAGCCGTCTAAAAATGAATCGAATACGGCGAAATCTGGCTCAGTCTTACCGTCCGGAGAAGACCACTCGAGAACCCCGAGAGCAAGATCCTTTATACAGGGTCCAATACAGGACCAGTCGAAATCTATTACACCGCTGATTTTATTGTCACTTTCAAAAAAGACATTGCCGGGCCTATAATCATTGTGAATCAAGCCGACTTGAGCGACCGATTCTTGACCGAATTTGATCGCTCGTTTTACCTCACTTACAAATGCTGCACCTCCTTCAAAATCTCTTTCAAATACATCTGCGTTCTGAAGAGTTCTTTGCAGCTCCGTGAATATATTTCTATGTCGGATAGTATGCGGTTTGAATGTTTGACCAATTTCGGCTATTGCACCAAGAGCGGAACCTGCTGCAAATGCCTGCTCTTTCGTAGCAATCTCGCTATCCCCAACTGGGACATGGAAGCCATTTAGAAACGTAAACATTACAGCTACCTCAATATCCGGAGCTGAAGCAAAGATCTGGCCGTTAGCAGTATTGACCCACTCTGGAACAGAAAACCCTCCATCGGACAGATGTTTCAATGCCTCAAACTCGAATTTAACATCCTCGATTGGCAGTCTCTTGCTGATCCGCAATATCCTTTTATCGCTTGATCCGACAACGTAGACCTGATTATCCCCAGACTCGCGAATCAGTTCCACCGGAGATGACTCAGGTATGTCGTACTGGGCCAAGATTTTTATAATTTTGTTCATGTTATTTTTTTAGCATTAGCCATAGCTTGTTTGTGAGTTCTGACCAAGGTATAAAGGGCCTTATTACCAGACCCTTTTTTGAACTCTCGTATAGACTAACATATTCGGGACCAAGCACCTTCCAGCTGAATTTATAAGCATATGCAACTCCCCCAGCTATCAACCTATCTCTCAAAGATGTATCCGCTATGATCATTCTGAGCGCATCAGCCAATTTATTAGGATTACCGGGCTCAAACAACAGGCCACTTATTTTGTCTTGAACATATTCTGGAATACCACCGACAGAACTGGCAACGACTGGGCACTTCGCCGCTTGAGCCTCAACATTTACAAGTCCTCCCCCTTCGGATAACGATGGAACAACCGTGCATACAGCACCTTTCAAAAGGGATACGGCTCTTTCAAAACTGACTGTACCGATAAAATCTATACGCTTTTCAAGTTCCAAGTCTTTTGCCAAAATTTTAAGATCTTGTTCTTCCGGGCCTTCGCCAGCAATTATAAGACAAAGGCTTGTAAATTCATTCTCCAATATTTTAAAAGCCTTAATCAGAGTACATACTCCTTTTGAAGGTATTAACCTTCGCAATGATACAAGGTAGTTATTTTTTGTTTCAGTGCAGGGTATTCCCTTTATTGAATCGATATCAATTCCGGCATATACCGTCTTAACTGCCGAGAGTTTCGGTGCAATCTTTTGTAAATCTACCTCAAGAGCCCTCGATACAGTTGTCACGAGATCTGATCTATAAAGAACAGGTAGCATGTTTTCCTTACCCTCATTCCAAACAGCCAAGGTGTTATCATCGCCCGTGTTTGGTATTTCACCGCCTGCTACCGTTGATATTACAGGAACACCCCAATAGGAACCCAAAAGTACGCCAATTATTGGCAACGGCCTCCTTACACCAATGATGTGAATAACATCCGCCTTTATTAAGTTTTCGTTATTTTTTACCCACTCAATAATACCCACAAACTCATCTTCGTGTCGTGCGCTGACGACCCTGTAAATCTTAACGCCGTCATGTTCTTCCTCGGCACTGAGAGACAGGGGCCATTTTTTTGTTAGAACCACAGATTCTATCCCTTGCGTACGATAGAAGCGTGCCAGCTCTGAGACCATTGTCTCAATTCCGCCAACATGCGGATAATAAAGAGAAGTGATAAAAAGCACTTTTTTCATCTGGGCTTGATCTTAAAAAGTAATTGACCGTTCCAGAAGTGTTTCTCGGTTTTTCCGGTGTCATAATTTACAATCCACTTCCTTTCAATAACCATACCGGACGATTCAATTAAATCTTCGATTTCGAGAGGATTAAATATATGTACACTGGTCTTAATAGTGCAAGATTCGATATTTATGCAAAGATCAAAGTTACCCACGAGATTTGGCGCCTTGAATACATCATGGATCATGTTTTTTGCTACAGCCATTTTACCGTAGTGAGAACTATTATATCTATTGTTGACATCTATAAACAAAACTCCGTTATTTGTCAGTAGTTTGGCTAAATTTAGGACCGCATTTTTTCGTCCCTCAATAGTTGATATATGACCAAGAACATTCCACAAACAGAGTACAAGGTCATATTTTCTTCCAGGTATGAATTCACTGCTTGTGATATCGACTTTATTGACAGAAACGCCTTCGATTTGCTTAGAAAGAGCAAGCATTCCGTCACTATTGTCCAAAAAGGTGACATCTCTAACATCTAGACTGTCAGCGATAGATTTTCCTCGAAGTCCGTCGCCGGAACCAACATCGACAATATTTAAAGGAGAATCAGATTCCTTGCAGATCAAGGAATTCACAGCAGAAATGTACACTTTTTTTCCAGAAGCGTAATTCGCATACTCGCTGGCAAATTTCGTGTAAAAATCATCTGAAGAATTCATCTTTTTGATATTGCGCTCTTAATGACATTTACAACTTCAACAATCTCAATATCTGTCATCTCATAAAACATTGGAAGAACCAAAATCAGCTTCGACATTGATTCAGTGTTATTGCAACCTCTATTGCAATCTTTATACATAGGAAAGTAGTATATCGGCGGAAAATAATTCACACTGGAAGAGATTCCGGCCTCACCTAGTGATTTATGAACATAATCCCTCATTTCAGTGGTCTCAAAGATTACAAAATATACAAACCAGCTCCTCTTGGAATAGGCCGGATTTAGTGGAGTACGCAGATCGTCAACTGACGACAACAAATTTTGATACTGATTTGCAACAAGTTCCCTTTTCGCCAACATGGAATCTAGTCTTTTTAATTGTTCGCGACCAACGGCGGCTTGCACTTCAGTCAGTCTAAAATTGTAGCCCAGAATCACATTTTTTATCCAGTCTTTCTTCATCGAACGACCCTGATCTCTCATTGATCTGCATTTTTCGGCAATATCGATATCATCGGTGACTATCATCCCTCCCTCTCCGCACGTGGTCATCTGCTTATTTTCATGAAATCCATAAACAGAAGCTTCACCAATATGGGAAACCAAAAAATCAGTTCCGGCAGGACCAGTGGCTTCACACGCATCCTCGAGCACAGTCAAATTGTGCTTTTCTTTGAGGCTCTTTATCTTCGCAGCGTCAACCGGCAAGCCAAATACGTGCACCAACATAATTCCTTTGGTCTTTGCTGTAATCTTTTCCTCGATCTTATTAACGTCAATATTGAGTGTATTTGGATCGATATCGACAAATACCGGAGTTATATTTTCGTAAAGAAGTGCGTTTGAAGATGCAATGTAGCTAAATGGGGTAGTTATTATCTCATCACCCTGCTTCCAACCGAGCGCTCGAACTGAAACATGAAGACCGCTTGTTCCACTGTTTACGGCAACAGCATATTTTTTACCCACATAACTTGCGAATTCCTTTTCAAATCCTTCGACTTCCTGTCCGCGAGTCAATTTCTTCGACTTCAGAACTCGGGACACAGCATTCATTTCCTCATGTCCAATATATGGTTTGAATAAAGGGATGTTCATATTCAAATGAACATCGCATTTAAGACATCACAAGCTTCATCAAGATTTTTTGCACGTAAATGTATATGGTAG
>CAYIFO010000046.1:0-6048 GCA_964362725.1 uncultured Candidatus Saccharibacteria bacterium | reverse complement strand
CAAATGTTTCTCCCTTGTTCTTGATTTCCACAACCACCTCTTCCAATGCCACCTCGACCGCCTTCATCATTGACTCCAACGGCAAGGTGGGGATTGGTACAAGCTCGCCCTACGCCCAACTCTCGGTGGCCGGCCTGACTGCTTCTGGTTACTTCAACGCCGACAATGCCAATGCCACCTCGACATTTGCCGGAGGTCTCAATGTTTCGGCCATCAATCAAACCGGTACTGCCACTTCAACTTTTGCCAATGGTATTCAATTAGCTTCGGGTTGTTTCCGTTTAGTTGACGGTTCTTGTGCCGGTAGCGGTGGAGGTTCAGGTACGGTCAGTGCCTCAATCCTCCAGGGTCAGTTGCCTTTCTATAATTCAGTCGGCACGACTTTAACTGCTACCTCTTCGATCTTTCTGTCTCAAGCCGGCCAGTTCGGTCTGGGCACAACCTCTCCCTTCGGCAGATTTGCCGTCAATGGTCTCTCCGGTGGCACGACACCGCTCTTTGTAGTCGGATCTTCAACAGCCGCCTTCGCCACCTCGACCGCCTTCATCATTGACTCCAACGGCAAGGTGGGGATTGGTACAAGCTCGCCCTCATCGGTTCTCTCGGTTTCAGGAGACACTCTCTTTGGAGTCGGTTCCGGTTCAAGGATGACATTCAATGGCGGAATATTCGCCTGGGCCAATGCGGCCACGACAACCATTCTGGACAATATAAACGGAGCCTGGGCGATCGCCACCTCCACTGACTCTGGTGCTCAACCCATAATCTCCATTAGAACCAGTACTCGAAACCTGGCCTCGACAACTATAAATGGCGGTTTGACTATCGGCAACGGCTCTCTAGAGTATGACTATTCAAGCGGTCTGACTTCTCTTAGTGGCTTCCAGACAACCGGCGCTATGAATTTTGACACCGATGCCGGAATGGTGGCCTGGGCCGATTTGCCAGTAAGCGCCGCCTTGGCTGGCACGGTTGAAGGTTACTCGGCCCAGCTGAACGGCACGCCAGTCCTCACAATATATGGCATAGCGACAAGTACTGGTGGTGTTATTTCGATAGCCACGACTTCATTGACTGTCGCTATCGGCACAACTACTCCCTATACCAACGGATTGACTATTTGGGGTTCAGATATACTAGCCTCAACCAGGGCTCTGGATGTGGTTAATAACGCCTCGACTTCTCTCCTGACAGTTTTTGACGATGGCGCGGTCAAGATTGGTGGCACTACTTCGACGACTACGATCAATGGTTATCTCGATGTCTTGGGCACAGGAGATAATTCAACTTCGACCATATCGTCCAATCTCTGGGTTAAGGGCAGTTTGAGATCGACCTATTCCTATGTTGGCGACCTGATTTTCGCCAACAATTTCAAATTTGTCGAATTTGAGCCCATGAACGACGCTTCCTCGACCCAGGGCTTAAACCTTCAAAATCAGGCCGGCGACAATGTTTTGGCCATTGACGACCGTGGCAATCTGAATATTACCGGAGACATCTGCGCCAATAACGTCACCTGTTTCAGCCAGTCCTTGAGTGCTCTTTCAAGTAATATGAACGCTTTGGCTTCAAGCACCGAAGTTCTTCAGAGCGGGATGATAAGTTTGGGCGGCACGGCTACCACCACGGCTTCCTCGGTTCAAAATCTGGCTGGTGCCATCGTGGCTTTGGGTCTGCGGATTGACGCCCTGAAAACTGACAACGGTTCACTGATCGCTTCGACTTCGGCCGCCTTGATCTCCGACGAAGCTTTCATCGATCAAATAGCTTCGACAACAGCTTCATCTCTGGCTTCATCGACGCCGTTTATGGAATCGGTTGCCGCTGTAGTCAGGCAAATCATCGGTTCGGCCAATGATTGGATTGTTCAGAAACTGACGGCCAAGGTTGCCTATGTTGGCCGGGTCGAAGCCGGAACCGTGGCCATATCCCAAGGTATGGAGATCATCGATCAGGCCACGGGCGCCACTTGGTGCGTGACGATCAAAAACGGCGATTGGAGCAAAGTTCTCGGTTCCTGTACGGCTCTGGCTTCCACGACACCGATCATTCAGACGACAATTGTGACTCCGGAAAATTCAACGACTGTTGTACCTGTAACGACACCTGCTCTTGTGATTGCTGAAACGACTACAGTTCCTGCTTCAAACAATTCAACCTCCACAGCCTCGACGACCGAGACTGTGACAGCTTCAAGCACGACACCGGTTGCAACATCCGCTTCGACCACTTCTTCAACGACGACACTGATCGAGACTTCAAGTTCTACTACATCTTCGACGACGACGCCTGTTGAAACGTCGACTTCTCCAAGTGTTACCACGACAACCCCAGCTGTTACGGATTCGTCGACGACTACCACGGTTGAGAATTCTCCAAGTTCCAGTTCGACGCCGACTGTCGAATCTACAGATCAATCTGTGCCAGTTGAAACAACAGAAACGACCCCGGCTTCAACTACCACTTCTGGTGAGACGGCGACCGCAACCGCGACGGCACCGGCTGTTGATTCGAGTGGTAGTTCGGCTTCGGCTGAAAATGTTTCTGCTCCGGTTGATGCGAGTGTGACACCCTAGTTAAAAGATTTAAATGAATAAAAGAACTGAGACAATATCTGTAAACGAAAAAAGACTCACACTTATGAGTCCTTTTTCCGACACGCGAGGGAGCCAGCAATTCATGCAGACTCTCACCATTGGGGGTAGTATAGCAAATCCGTACACAAAGTCAAGTGTACAAAGGAAAGGCGCATTTTCCATCAGATCCAACAAAAAATCCGAACCGACTAGCTCGAATCTCCTGTTGTGGACCCGACGGGACTTGCACCCGTTACCTCACGTGTCGATGGTGAGATTTTACTGCATAAACTACGGGCCCGGGTCCACGGCGAGCATTTTATCAAAATATGAATCAGTCAACAATTGTTTCTCGGATAAATTCATGTTAGAAAACAAAAAAAGTCCCTTTTTGAGAGACTCCTTTTGTAGCACCCGAAGTTTGTCCGTGATATACGGACATATCAGCGTTGACAGCAGTATAGCAAACCTACATGCAAAGTCAAGTCAGCTGTAAATAAATGAAAAAATCTCTCTTCACAACCCTTTTCCTGCTTATTTTCCTCATCCCGGCCATTTCTCACGCCTCTCTAGTCAACACCAGCTCTTCAGCCGGCTCTGGATCTTTGTCTCAAGGCCTGGTCGGCTGGTGGACCTTTGACGGAGCGGATTTGAAGAATAATGTGGCGGACAAAAGCGGGCAGGGGAATAACGGCTATATGCAAGACTTCACCTCCACCTCTTCGGCTATTACGACGGGGAAGATGGGGCAGGGGTTGAAGTTTGACGGGGTGGATGATTATGTGAATGTTCCCTATAATTCTTCCCTATACTCAAATTCTATGACTGTTGCTTTTTGGGCTAAATCTAATACGACTAATTATACCGCTAACTCCTATCCAGTCTCAATGTGGGACACGAACAGCAACAGAGTCTGGGGAGTGAGAGTTACGGCTACGACTGACAAATGGGCTTTGACTATATCCACGGATGGCACGACTGATTCATCTACTGATACCACACAAAGCATGCAAAATGGTTGGCATCATATTGTCGCAACGACAGTCAATGCCGGCTCAAGCTGGACTTTTTATTATGATAGTGTTCCCCAAGCCGTGTCTATGCCTGTTGGCAATAATTACATCAATCAAAATTCATTTGTTACATTGGGAGGATTAAGTGTGGCGGGCAATAATTGGAATGGGAATTTAGACGACGTCCGCGTCTACCCCCGCGCTCTTTCGGCTTCGGAAATCAAACAGTTGTACAATCTCGGTTCGGCCAAAATCAATCAATCAGCTTCGTCTATTGATGATGGTTTGGTCGGCTGGTGGACTTTTGACGGGGGGAAAATGATAAATAATGTGGCGGATAGTAGCGGACAAGGAAATGCAGGTTATATGCAAGGCTTCGGCGCTACTTCCACGGCGGTGACGTCCGGGAAAATGGGGCAGGGGTTGAAGTTTGACGGGGTGGATGATTATGTTTCCACAAATTCTGATGTCGGTAATATATCGAGCGGAACATTCACAATCAGCACTTGGTTTTATAATACAGGTTCATACAGCAATGTCGGTTCATTTGTGAATGGAACTGTTGGAAGTTCCGTAGCGTTTGGGCTTAGAGAAGGATTGGACAGACTAACACTTGCCAAAACTGTGAATTCATTTGTTTGCACTTCACCTACAACTTTGGCAAAAAACAAGTGGTATCATGGGGTCGTCACATACAACGGCGCTACTTGCAATATCTATGTCAATGGTTCGCTTAACTATTCTTTGAATACTGCGGTGACTTTTGTGTCCGGCAATATTAAAATCGGCCAATACAGCGCAACTTATTTTAAAGGTGGTATGGATGATATTCGCATATATAATCGGGTGCTATCGGCTTCCGAAATCAAACAGCTCTACAATCTCGGTTCGGCCAAAATCAATCAATCAGCTCCGTCTATCGAGGATGGTTTGGTTGGCTGGTGGACTTTTGATGGTAAAAATATGATAAGCAATGTTTCTGACTCCAGTGGCTTAGGTAATCATGGTGTTCTTGTTAATTTTGGCGCAACCTCAACCATGATAAGATCGGGAAAAATTGGACAAGCTCTAAATTTTGATGGAATAAACGATAAAGTTAGAACTACAGCACAATTACCTCTATCTGGTGGATTTACTTACTCGTCATGGTTAAAAGCAAGTCCAGCTAATTTTTCCGGTTCAAACAATGTTTTTGGTCAAGACCCTGATAATACAGGTCAACAAGATCTGTTTTATTCTGTTCCAAATAATGGATTTGGTTACTTAAACAGTAAAAACGCAACAGATAATCAAACTGGCTGGACTTATGCATTAGATAAAAAATGGCATCATATTGTTATAGTTGAACCATATACTGGTGATGTAGATGGCGCTTCTTTTTATGTGGATGGAGTTTTGATTACGGCTAAATGGGCAGGACTTACCGCTGGTGTAACAACAAGTAATCTAACCATAGGTGGCAGAAGCGCTGACGGAGGAATTGAATGGAGAGGTTCTATGGATGATGTTAGAGCGTATAACCGAGTGTTGACGGCTTCCGAAGTCAAACAGTTATATAATATAGGGAGGTGATTAGGTTTCCCGAGGCGAGGCCTCGCCTCGGTGTAACGCCAACTCTCTGGCGCAGAGAATAGGCGTCTGTTGTCTGCTGTCGCCGAGATAATCTTTGAAGCTAGAATATTCGTATTTTTTCGAGTATTCTATGGCTTCTCGCAGATATTCTGGGCGAGCCTCTTTCATAAGATTCGGCGCTTTTATTCCGTAATATGGGTTTAGGTGTATATAAGAAATCAGAGTGCGAATATATGATAGCTCATCGTCCGCTGTTTTTTCCTTATAAGGACCTTGCCAGATAGTTCCAGAATGATCATTTTTCCGATTGTAATATCCGGAATAACCGGTACAGAGCTTGTGTATGAATCGGGTAATACCAGGATCGGGTTCGAATGCCGTTCTTGAACTAACCGCCAAGTGAACATGGTTCGGCATTAGACAGTATGCGACAATATCCACCAAAGTATCTTTTCGATTTACTTCGAAAATATTCTGCTCTCCAAATTTTCGGAGCTGAAAAGGTTCAGTATTATTAGCGATGTACAGCAGTTTCAACATTCTCCAGTAATCAGAACTATCCTGAAAGACAGGAGCTTTATGCGCGCCACGATTGTATATATGATGGAAAAGCATTTACCGAGGCGAGGCCTCGGTTAACACCGAGGCCTCGCCTCGGTAATCATCCTATCAAAACGAGATAAAATTTTCGTGAAAAAATGTTAAAAAAGGGATAAAAATCGTTGCCGAGGTCCGACCCGAGTGCTTGCACCAATCCTTCTTTCATGCTATGCTGGTTTTGTGTAAGTATTCTCGTCACTTACGCGTTAGCAATAATGCACGAGAGCTCCGCTAGCGCGTTACTCAAAAGTGATTCGTTGCGGGTAATAAAAGAAATGTCAAAG
>CAYIFO010000045.1:0-6064 GCA_964362725.1 uncultured Candidatus Saccharibacteria bacterium | reverse complement strand
TTTGGCGCTATGGCACCACCCGTTCTCATTCCGAACACGGCAGTGAAACGTAGTTGCGGCGATGATAGTCCTTCGGGGCGAAAGTAGCTTGCCGCCAGAACGGAGGATTCAATGTTTAGGGACTGAATTACGGAAAGACGACAAAAAAGATGCTATTTTGTAGCATCTTTTTTGTCTGTCATTCCCGCCTTCCCTCTTTCGCCAGGCTTCGAAGGGCACAGCGCGGGAATGACAAAGCAGTGTCTTTTATGCGATAATAGTGATAATAACCAGTAGTTTATTATTTGTAATTTCTAATTTTATGGAACCAAATACGAGTGTTAACTCCGTTAGTTCGATCCCAGGGCAACTCGAAGGACCAGTCAATCTTTTCAAGTCCGCCTGGGCATTATTCAAAGCCAATTGGAAGATCCTCATATCCATCATTGTTGCACCAATGGCTCTTATGTATATCGGTCAAATATTTTTGGTGACCGGCAATTTGATAATGATAATATTTGCCTTTATTCTAATTATTGCCGGAGCGATCTTCAGCATACCCTCACAACCGGCGATCATAAACGCTATTCATCGCCTTTCTACCGAGCCGGGTGTCAAAATTGACTTTAAGGAGCAGTATAAGTTTGGTTTCGAATTGTTCTGGTCGCTAATTTTATTGATGATTATTACGTTTTGTGTCTCGCTAGGCTCGTTATTTCTTCTTGCCATACCGGGAATAATAGTTGTGGTCTATACCAGTATGTATCTTATTTCCTTGACTCTCGATGGTAAAAAAGGTTTTGAAGCTCTGGTGGAGAGTTATAGTCTGATCAAGGGACGCTGGTGGCGGGTTTTGGGTCGTTTGTTGTTCCTTATCCTTGTCTATCTAGTCGGTGCTATAGTTGTGTTCGGAATAGCCTTTGTTGTCAAGTCGCTTTTGAGTATTGCATCTGATTCAAACGGAGAGGCTGTCTTGTCCATTATCTTGACTCTGGCTTATTCCGCTGTCTTGGGGCCTTTGGTTACGGTCTACATCTACAAACTATATGTTTCTCTCAAAGCTACACGTCTATCCAATGTCAATACAGCTGGTTTCAAAAAATGGTTGATTGCTTTTCTTATCGTTGGGATTGTTATATTTATTCTGATTCCGTTAATATCCCTCGGTGTGATTATTGCATTAAGTAAAGCTCGAGTTGCTGAAAATCCTTTTAATCGTGCTAACAATCCTTATGTCTCCAGTTATGATGTGGAGTCAAATATTTTAACCACACCTCAATAATGGATTCCTGGTCACAACGCCGAAGAGTAATATATGCCGTAATTTTTACGGCGGTGATTGTTGCTGTTGTGGCCGTGATTTATCTGATCTTCTTCTATCAAAAACCCTCTTGTTTTGACAATGTACGAAATGGTGGGGAAGCCGGTGTGGACTGTGGTGGGGCATGCTCCAATCTTTGTCAGAATGCTTTTGTTTCGCCCAATGTGGCTTGGAGCCGATTTGAAAAAGTCGCTCCGGGGATGTATAACGTGGCGACCTATATAATAAACCCCAATGTCGATGGAGAAGCTATGGATGTGCCTTATCGGATGGTTCTTTATGACAGGCTGGGACAGCTTATAACCAAGGTGGAAGGTGAGGTTACTCTGCCACCGCACAGGAATACTCTAGCCTTCAAAGGAGCGGTTCCGGTTGGGCAAAGTATACCGGAAAGGGTCTTATTTGAATTCATGGGCAAACCGGTTTGGTTGACCAAAAAAGATGGACTTTCAACTCTGGAAATATCGGACAAAAATTATACGGAGACTGAATCCGAATCCTCACTGTCTATTCGACTGAAAAACAGCGGTCAGGAAGGTCTTCGATCGCTTACGGTCGGTGTTGTGCTTTACGATCGGGAAGGAAATGTTCGAGGTTTTTCGAAAACTTCAGTCGACGAAATTCCGGCCTTAAGTTCGGTGGTAACGCCTTTTACCTGGCTATCGACAAGAAACGGACAAGTCGTTTCCATTGAGGTTCTTCCTGTGTCAGAATAGATTGATGAGACAAATCCGCTTACTTTTTTCAACCTATCGGCTTCCGACTAGTGAAGGCCAAGATCGGGGTTTGGACTGGTGGCTTTTTTTGGCCATTGTGCCCGTTCTGGCGGCCGGTTTGATTACCATGCATTCCTTTAGCGGAGACAGTTCTTTTGCCGTCCACCAATCGACAGTCGTGGTCTTTTCCGTGACGATTTTTTTTCTCTTGAATTTTGTCGATGCCAGGATCTTGCGCTCAACCTGGATTGCCGTTTTTTTGTTCATTCTGGCCGTGACGCTCTTATCCGTTCTCTTTTTTTTGGGCAATGTTTCGCATGGTGCCCGGAGCTGGTTTGATTTCGGTTCATTTTCTTTTCAACCTTCGGATTTCGCCAAATTGGCGATTATAGTCGTTTTGGCTAAATATTTTTCCCGACGGCATATAGAAATAGCCAATATCCGTCATATTTTGGTTAGCGGACTCTATGCTTTCGTTCTCTTCGTTCTGGTGCTTTTGAGTCCCGATCTCGGTTCGGCCGTGATCATCGCCCTCATTTGGCTCGGCATGATCGTTGTTTCCGGAGTTTCCAAGAAGCATCTTTTGGCCATGATCTTGGTGGCGATCGTTTCCTTTGCTTTGCTCTGGACTTTCGGTTTCAAGGAGTATCAAAAGGATCGGATACGGAGTTTTATCGATCCTTTGGCTGATATTCACGGTGCCGGCTACAATGCCTACCAGTCGACCATTGCCGTTGGTTCGGGCGGTTTTTGGGGCAAAGGGGTTGGATATGGCACCCAATCCCGTTTGAAATTCCTGCCTGAATACCAGACCGATTTTATTTTCGCCGCTTTTGCCGAAGAATGGGGTTTCGCCGGCGTGACCATTCTTTTTATCGCCTACGGGATTCTGATCTGGAGAATAATAAAAAACGCCATGAAAGGAGCGACAAACTTCGAGATTCTTTTTGGAGCCGGCGTGGCGGTTTATTTCATCGTCCATTTTCTGATCAATGTCGGAATGAATCTCAATCTTTTGCCGGTTACCGGCACACCCTTGCCTTTCATGAGCTACGGAGGCACTCACATTCTGACGGAATTCATGGCTTTGGGTTTGCTTATGGCCATGCGCCGATACGCCCGCCCGGTTCATAAAGAAGCGGTTAGACACGAATTTATCGGACCGCAATAAGATGGTAACTAGTTTACTAGTTACTTTCTTTATATAGTCCTTCAATGAGCCAAATCATTTTGTCCAGAGAATACTTGACGGCGACGCGTTCTTTCAAAGCCGCCCCGTATTTTTTGCGTTCCTCGGGATGCTCGATCATAAAAGAAATGGCATGAGCCAATTCTCTGGAATTTTTGGCTTGAATGAGAATGCCAGACTTCATATCCTCGACGATTTCCGGAATTCCTCCGACAGTCGTGGCCACGACCGGCAAAGCGGCCGAGCCGGCCTCGAGAATACAATAGGGCAGACCTTCCTTTATTGAAGACAAGACAAAAACGGAAAAAGCCTTGAGATATTCAGAAGCATTGTCGAGATAGCCGGTCAGGAAAACTTTTTGTTCGAGTTTTTTCTCGGCGATGATTTGCTTGAGTTTGTTTTCATCCTGTCCGGTTCCAATAATGAGGCAAATGGCGTTGGGTTGCTGTTCAGCAACCGTGGCCATGGCTTCGATGAGATAGGGCAGACCTTTGTTGGGGTGAAGCTCGGAGAGCGTGCCGATCACGGTCTTTTTGTTAAATTCGCCGAGATCGAGGCTTGTTCGTTTCGATAGAGCCTGTTTGGCACCGTCAATCGAAATGAAAACCGGTGGCTTGAGGCCGAGAGATATGAGTTTGATCTTGCCTTTGACCCAGGGAAAGGCCATGGCCTGGGCGTATTCTTTTTCGGCAATAACGATAGTGGTATGGGATAGAATCATGGTCAACCAGGAAAATAATCTGATCGCCAGACGCTCATAAATGGGCCGGTTTTCGTTGAATGTCCAGCCGTGGACGGTGGTTATGATTTTTTTTACTTGAAGCAGGCGGCCAGCCAGGGAACCCAATCCGGCGGCTTTGGGACTATGCAAATGAATAATATCTGGTCGCTTATTCTTAATAATGGTCCAAATCTCTTTCAGAGAGCCGGTATCCTTACCGGGCGATATGTCCCTTTTGAGACTGTTGATCGAGAAGGTATATATGCCGGAGAGTTCAAGTTTTTGTTTGAGTAAACCCTCGCCACCCAAAGCCACCCAAACATCATGGCCTTTTTCCTTCATAGCCGTGGCTAGGTCGAAGACATGCCTTTGGGCACCGCCCCAGTTGGATTTGGTGATAATGTATAGGATTTTCATTAATATTAAGTTACCATGGCTTCCCTAAAGAACCAAGTCCCGGGTGCGAGCCCGGACTTGAACAATTCGTAAAATAGTGGTAATGTGTTTCAATGACTAATTTTGGCAATTCCAAAGGCACGGCTCTTCTGGTGGCTGGCGATCTGGTAATCTATGTCTTTTCCTTAATTCTGGCCTTGACGGCTAGATACGGTTCTATTCCTTCCAAAACTCTTCTTATGGATCACTTACCGTCCTTTGCGATTCTTTTTGTCGTTTTTATTCTGATTAGTTTTATCGTCGGTCTTTACGACAAACAGGCGGTTTTTATTCGGGGCCATATTCAGGGACTTCTCATCCAGACACAGATCATCAATGTTATTGCCGGAATAATCTTTTTCTATTTGGCGCCGGTCATCATCACTCCCAAGGCCAACTTGTTCATTTACTTCGTTATTTCGACGATATTGCTTTTTGTCTGGAGGCTAGTGATGTTTCCCGTCCTGAATATTTCCAGGAAAGCTTCGGCTATTATGGTAGGTGCCGGCCAGGATGTTGATGATATTGTCGGAGAGGTCAACGGAAATTTGCGCTACAGCTTATTTTTTTCTTCACATGTAAAACCAGAGTTATCAGTCAATGAGACTGTTTCGGCGATTGATAAGGCTGTCAAGGCTAATAATTCAACGATGATAGTGGCTGATTTGGCCAATCCGATCGTCGAATCGGCCATTCCTTTTCTCTATTCCATGGTTTTTTCAGGAGTCAGAATTATCGATGCCGGCAAACTTTATGAAGTTATTTTTGACAGGATTCCGGTTTCGATGGTCAAAGAGCGCTGGTTGGTGGAAAATTCAAGCACATCTCTGGGCAATCGCCGGGTCTATGATGTTCTGAAACGTCTGATCGATATAGTGGTCGCTCTACTTAGCGGCATAATCTCATTGATATTCTATCCTTTCATTTATCTGGCCGTAAAAATTGAAGATGGAGGGAGCCTGTTCATTGTTCAGGAAAGAACCGGATATAAAGGCAAGAAAATAAAGATAATCAAATTCCGGAGCATGTCCGGCAATGATAACGGCAAATACGGCCGGGAAGGGGCGAGCAAGCTTTTTGTCACCAAAGTCGGCAAGTTTTTGCGAAGTTCGCGTTTGGATGAATTGCCTCAATTCTGGAATGTCGTCAGGGGCGATTTGTCCTTGGTCGGTCCGCGGCCAGAATTTCCGCCGCTTGTCGAGGTCTATAGCCGGGAAATTCCTTTTTACAACGCCCGCCACCTAGTCAAACCGGGACTTTTCGGTTGGGCCCAGATCTATCACCAGGCCCATCCGCATCATTCCGTGGCGACGGTCGATACAAGGGACAAGCTTTCCTATGATCTTTTCTATGTCAAAAACCGTTCGCTCGCGCTGGATGTCAAAATCACTTTGAGAACAATCCAGGTTCTGATGAAGAGGGTGGGGAGGTAATATTATTGATGCAATTGGAATAAGAATTCACCCCCGCGAATTTGACAAATAGCTAGTTCTTTGCTATACTATACATACAGTTCTTTGATAGAGAATCACTGTTGAGACGAGCTTTTTGAGCCTTAAATCAGGGCCTTAAAAGCTCGTCTCAACCAGAGACAAGTCGTTGCCGAGCGTTTTCGGTAAATCAGTAAATGGAGATGATGTCGATGAAAAAATCATTGAACACGTCTGCACTGGTGACCGCAGACAGTCCGAAAGGACAGAGAG
>CAYIFO010000044.1:0-6086 GCA_964362725.1 uncultured Candidatus Saccharibacteria bacterium | reverse complement strand
TTAATTAGCTTCTAATTATACAGAATCGGTGTTCAAAATATGGGGTCCGGGCCAATACTCAAATCCCCAAGGCTTCTTGACGATAGAATTTTCATATTTTTCACAGGCAACATATTCAGAAAAGACCAAATTCGATGACGGATTTATCATCTGGAAATCTTTATCAGATTTTTTTATCATTCTAATCATTTGAACTGATTGGTTAAGGATGGCCACTAATGATCTTCTTCACACACTCGGCAATTCTCCCCGCCGTCGGAGGCAGGTTGTCCAGATTCGGAGCAAAACCAGCCGATCGCTCTTCAAGTCCTATAACATTCATCGGGGAAATAGTCTTTTTGGACAAATCAAAAGCAATCGATTTGAGAACGCCTCCTTCGTAATCTCCGTCAATAACCAAACCGCCATACTTGGAAGAATCCAGAGCCTTAAGCATGGATTTTGTTACTATAAAAGGTTTGAGCCAAAAAAGATGGATGATGTTACAGACGATACCTTCTTTTTCAAGAATTTCTCTAGCTTTTATAGCATTCAAACGGGTCGAGGAAATCGCTAGGAGCGTTATGTCGGCTTTTTCACTATTTACTATATCTGGCATTTCATAATCAATACCAAAGCTTGTTCGATGTTCACTCACATAAAGTGGATCGTCATGTGACATGAAATAATCCCAGGCTTTTTCATATTCACTGGGCGTCATGGGCGCGCAAACCGAAATGCCCGGCATACGGGTAAAGAGACTGTGATGGCTCCCACTAGCCACCGGACCTATCCCTCCATCCATGCCGATCGATCGGACAAAGACCGGACAAGGAATATTCCAGATTTCTTTTGATTTGGCGGCATAATTGACTATACTGGCTCCTGTATACCATTGGAAACCCTGATAACGGACGATAAAAATGGGTCGACGGCCGGCCAGTGCCAAACCGACGGCTATACCGCTATTTGAACTGTCGGAAGTCGCCAGTTCAATAAGTCCGTCTTTTTCTCTCAACTCTGGAACGGTGCCGCCCACCCAACCGACTGCGGTTAGACATTGTCCAAGTGCAACACCACCATTTTTCAGATGTTTACGCGTTATCTCTCTTATTTTTTCTGCCGATGTCATTTTCCGCTTGTCGTTATAGATTTGCTAAAAGATTCCTTCCAATATGATTCGACTTCACGCTCCGCGGCTTTTTCTATTCTCGCTACTTCCTTTCCAAGACCCAAACGGCTGAGTTTGTTCTTAACCATCTTGTAACGATCCCATTTGGGCGGCCCGTCAACGCCGGTGCCACTGTGCCAAAGGTGCCTGACAGTATGGATATTTATGAGAGCGGGCAATTTCTTCCGCAATCTGGTTACTTCTTTCAAAATAATCCACGGATCGTCGGTAATGTCCGCGGTCGCCATGCCAAAACCCTTTGCCACATCGACTATTTTCCAGTTCCGACGGACTTTGACTTCGGTCAAAATGGAAAGATTGTTATCGGTGCAGACGAAAAGCAAGGGAAGATTTTTGTGCGTGGCATAACCCATCGCTCCCAGAACGTAATCTTCTTCGACAGCCGCGTCGCCCATGACGGTCAGGGTCTTTTTGTTTTTTCCCAAAGCAAAACCGACGGCAATAGGCACTTGGTCGCCAAGCAAGCCACTATGACCAAACATGCCTATTTTCGGCGAATGTATTGAGGCCGAGCCGCCCATTCCGCGGGCGCAACCGGTCGGTCTGGAAAGAAGTTCATCGACCAAGGCTCTCGGATCACCTCCATAAGCCAAATACCAGCCATGCGCACGGTGTTGTGCGAAAATATAAGGTTTTGGAAAAGCCACTGCCAAGGAAGCCGAGACTGATTCATGTCCAAGCGAAAGATATATTGGTACGCGGATCAGCTTCTGCTCAAAGGCCTTTTTCGTCCATAGTTCAAACTGCCTCGACAGACACATTTTCTTGAAAACGGAAAGTATGCTTCTTTTTGTCGTAACCATCGTGGTGATTTCCTAGAGGAATTCTCATATGCTAACATGACTTTATTCATTTGTGTACTTCTGCTAATATCAGATGCATGAGTATAATAAGATTCAACGATTTAACGAAAATCCGCCGAAAACATGAAAATCAAAAAATTGTCTTTTGTAGCGGTTGTTTCGATCTAGTCCATGCCGGCCATGTCCTTTTCTTCGAAGATTGCAAAAAACTGGGAGATATTCTGGTTGCTATGGTCGGTTCTGATGCTGTCATTAAAAGGGATAAGGCGAAGAACCGGCCGATATTAAACGAACATGTGCGACTCAAAATTGTCGATTCATTGAAGCCTGTGGATTACACTTTTCTCGATTATATACCACCGAAGACTCCGCACCGACTCTATATAATAAGTCAGGTCATAGAAAACCTCCAACCCGATTTCTATGTCATAAACAATGACGCATGGGATATTGAGTACAGAAAAAGATTTTGTGAGAAATACAAGGTACCGCTTATCATTCTCAAACGCAAAGCTCCACCAGAATTTGATAAGATTTCCACTTCGAAGATAATAGAAAAAATTATATCCCTCTCCAAACCGTCAAAATAATCCTTTATGAACAAACTTTACTAAAGTTCTTTTGAAATCTTCTGACGCCAATAATCCATAAGATAGGCCATACTCTCTTCGAAAGTATATTGGGCTTTCCAGCCAGTAGCTTTGACGAATTTCCTAGTATCGGGGATCTGGAGAGTAACATCGGAGGGTCGCAGTAATAGCGGATCAACTCTAGTCGGAATAGGTTTTTTTGCCAGCCTTATAAGAGTTTTGAGAAAATCGCCGACTGACAGAGTTTTGGTGCCACCTATATTGTATGCTTCTCCAGGTTGACAATACATCAAAGCATCCCAATATGCTCTCATCGCATCTCGAACATCGATGATTGTCCGGATAGAATCGAGATTGCCATGGACAAGCTCCTTTTGTAAACCCATTTCGATCCGAACAACTTGTCTAGCAAAGGAGGTAGCAAAAAGATCGGTCCGGCGCGGATTCAAATAGGTAAACATTCTAGTTCTGATAATAGGCATCTTATAGGCTTTAAAATAGCTGTAGCCGAGCATGTCTTGAGCGACCTTGGAAACTGCATATGGACTGGAGGGATGCATGGGCGTATCTTCGTTAATAGGAACATAATTTTGGATCAACAATTCCATACACCTCCGAAGTGCTACAAAGCTGGATCAATGGATCGATTTTAGCAGCACGAACCGCTTCAAAAAGATTGGCTGTGCCCATAACATTGTTATTGATTACCGAAAGCGGTGTCTCAAAAGAGGCTCGGACATTTGCATGCGAAGCCAGATGGAAAATGGCATCTGGCTTACTTTTTTCCAAGACTCTAAGAATCGAACTGAAATCAAGAAGATCACACTCATGCAAAGTCAGCTTGTTTTTGACAGCTTTGAGATTGTCCGTGACAGTCGTGCTATGCCAGCGTCCCAAACCGTGAAGTTCGACTTCCGGGTGATTTTCCACTATAAATTCGGCCAGATAACTGCCACCAGAGCCAGAAATACCGGTAATAAGGACCCTTTTTATTTTCCTACCGGTTCCATTCGTTTTCCGATTTTTTTCTTTTTTTTGCATAGATTTCTAATACCGGCTAATGCTAGATTAAACTTTTATGCCTGTCAACCGTGCCACCTTGAACAATATGTTCATATGTACTACTGTAAACATAGACATTGAAAATTTATGCAAAAAGTAGATCTGTTGCTAGTAAATCCGGGCAACCGGCTAGAACAATACGGCGGACTAAACAAATTAACGACCGTATCACAACCATTAGGTTTGGCCATGTTGGCGGCCTATGTCCGCCAATTCGGCTTCACCGTCGCCATTATCGACGCGGAAGCAGAATTCCTTATTCCCGAACAAACGATTCCTCTCATGGAGGAGTATGAGCCATCGTTAGTGGGGCTTTCAGCCTTTACCACCAAAATGACGGCTGCTGGAAAAGTTCTCCGACTTTACAAGGAACGGAATCCTTATATTCCGTGCATTATAGGAGGTCATCATTCTTCGGCCATTCCAGAGCGAACTCTAAACGAAGAAACAGTAGACTATGTGGTCAAAGGCGAGGGGTTTATCCCAGTTACCGAGCTTTTGAGACGTCTGAAAGAAAAACGAGAGCCTGACGGCATCAAGGGACTCTGGTATGGGAAAAATGGTCAAACTGTCAACGGAGGACAAGCCGAGGGCATTGCCGATCTTGATAGTTTACCTTTCCCAGCCTGGGATCTCTTGCCAATGGACAAGTACAGGTGCCATCATTGGCAGACTTGGGATTACAACCTGGAGCAAGCGCCATATTCCGTGATTTATACGAGTCTGGGATGCCCATTCCACTGTGATTATTGCAGTGTGAACATGGTCTATCCAAACCGAAGAGTCAGATATCGGAGCCCGGAGAAATTCGTTGCCGAACTTAAGATACTCGTCGAACAATACGGGGTTCGGTATGTTGAAATCATCGACGACACGCTTACAGTCAACACCAAGCATGTCGTGGCAATTTGCCAGGCAGTCATCGATGCCGGCCTGGGAGATAAGATATCGGCTTGGTGTTTCGCACGGACCGATCGAAGCGATCTCAACCTGTTCAAGATTATGAAGAGAGCTGGGATTGACTGGGCATTCGAAGGCTTTGAGTCTGGCAACGATACGGTTCTTCAAGGGGTAAGCAAGAAACAAACCCTTGAAGAGATTAGACAGGCCGTGAGTAACGGACAAAAAGCTGGTATTCATATCGGGGGTAATTATGTCTTCGGTCTGCCCGGAGATACGCTGGAGACAATGGATCAGACTCTCACGTTGGCCAAGGATCTCAATACTGAAGCAGCCAACTTCTTTATATTGATGCCCTACCCTGGCACCAAACTTAACGAGATAGCCAAAGAAAAGGGCTATCCGTTACCAGAGAAGTGGGGACAATACGGGTTCTTTGCCCCAGACGCGGTTCCGATGCGCAACGAAACACTAACCGTTGAGCAAATACTTGGTTTTCGCGACAACGCCTTCACGGAGTACTATGGAGGCAAACGCTACCAAGAAATGGTCGGCCAGGTCTTCGGTCCAAAGGTTCTGGACTTCATCCGGACCGAAATACTGGGTAGGCAACTAGTGCGCACACCGCGACCAGAGCGGCCGTAAATCTGGCTCAGTTTCTAAGCGCGATCTTCACCTATCGCGCTTTTTCTTAGACTAATCCGTATTCACTATATTCATGCCGGTTTCTTGATGAATATGTCGTTTTTATGTGATACTATCTAAAATGATAGTGAATTTTTCGGAAAAAAGCCTTGGATACGACTTCACTTCTATAAACCCATTAGATGAAAAAATTCCTTAAAAACTTTGTCCTCCTTTGCTCTACAATTTGCTCAAAAGAGTTTTTGCGAAACCCAAACGATTTCAACCCATCTGGAATACTTTGGACTACGCGCCCATGAAAGGCTTCAAAATCTATTTCGACCCCTCGGGAATCTGGCAAAAGCAAATGATGGACGACACCTATGATACATTCTTTTTCAGGGAACTGGAAATGATAAATCTGGAAGGCAAAACTATTTTGGATATCGGTGCCCATATCGGCTATCACTCTTTCTATTTTTCCAAGATTGTTGGCCCTCAAGGACATGTTTATGCCTTCGAACCACATCCAAAGAATATTGAGCGTTTCAAGATGATAGTTGGAGCCAATCCAGATATTCAGTCGCACCTCAATCTTATCGAAGCAGCCTTATCAGACAATAGCGGTACTGTCGAATTTAACCTGAACGAAGACGTTGAAAGCGGTCGAAGTTCCGGCAGTTTTCTCGAAACCGCCGATACTCTTTGGGGCAAATCTGCCTATATTCAGAGAGGTTTTATAAAAACAGTTGTAAAAACCCTCCGCCTCGACGACTGGTTCGACACTCTCAAATCCAAACACCAACCAGACCTCATAAAGATCGATGTTGAAGGAGCAGAACATTTGGTCTTACTCGGCGCCAAGCAAATTCTGGAAAAACATCATCCCCTGCTCTTGATCGAGATCCATTCTCCCCAAAATATGCTTGATGTTCC
>CAYIFO010000043.1:0-6091 GCA_964362725.1 uncultured Candidatus Saccharibacteria bacterium | reverse complement strand
TAGAGCGCCTCATTTGCAATGAGGAGGCAAGCGGTTCGAGTCCGCTCGGGTCCACTGCTTCGCTGCTATCTCCCCCTCGTCATTTCTATAACATGTCCCACGAATTCAGGAAGATCACTGCCGACCGCCCGCAGAGCCTTGGGCATGAGAGATTCATCAGTAAGACCAGGTAAAGTATTGACCTCCAGGGCATATATACCCCAGCGCGGGTGAATAATGAAGTCCGAACGCGAATAATGACGCAAATGGAAAAGATTGTGTATTTTTTTGGCCAGGTCCTCGATCGCTACTTTGATACTATGACCAAAACGAGCAGGAACTATTTCTTGAGATTTACCGGCATATTTGGCTTCATAGTCGAAGAATGAAGTGGTGGGTACTATTTCAATCGGTGGCAAAGCATATAATTCCTGGCCACGAAAACCCTCGATAACCCCACAAGTCGCTTCAATGCCTGGAATATACTGTTCGAGAATGACGGTCTGACTGTGATCCGCGGCTTTTTTGAAAGCAAATCCCAAATCGGTAAAGTTGCGCACCAAGGTTACACCTACCGAAGAACCAGCACTGGCCGGCTTAACTATTCCCGGTAAGACAAATGACTTGAAAAGTCTAGCGACTATCTGGTCAGAATCATTTCCAATATCTTCGGATGAATATTCATGGTGAACAGGTGTTTTGATCCCGTATTTGTTAAATAGCGATTTGGAAATAACCTTGCTCATGCCGACCGCCGAAGCCACCGAACCAGAACCGGTAAAAGGAATACCGTATGTTTCCAGAATTGATTGAATCTTACCATCCTCGCCATAATGACCACGAAGTGCATTGAAAGCCAAATCGATCCTTGAATAGAGATCACCGACTCCGATCGGCACTTCGTTAACAAAAAATTTACCTTCTTTATCTATGAAGACATCGAATGGTTCGTAGTATTCACTATGATGCTCGTCAATGGCTCGAAGAACAGCCAAGCCGGAATCCAGCGAGACTTGATGCTCGGAACTTGGTCCTCCTCGCAAAACTCCGACTCGAATAAGGTGCGGCATGACACTATTTTACACTATTATCAAAAAAAGAGCTCGATTATTACCTCTGCAGGTAAAGTATCGAGCCCAAAGCCATATTGCATTGTGGTATTCACCTTTTCTGTCGATGTCCGACAGAAAGAGAAGGTGATGCAATCGTAAATTGCTGACCCGTGGATTTCCTAGGGGAGCAATATGACTTTCCATTGATATTTATATCACTACAGAGACTTACAATCAAATGATTACGTCCATTTAAGCATTGATCGAAGACGATAATACTTTATAGCAAATCGGTGCGCCTCGGCATTGATGGCAATGATTTCCCTTTTATATTTATTCGTAAGCGTAGGATTGCCGACTAAATTTGCCGCTTTATGTCTATTATCTTTTGTGACTGCCACAACTGGTATATCAATCCTGCGAGACTTTAAAATGCTTTGAGCAGTTTTCAATTGAATCTCATTTCCGTCAACAACGATAAGATCCGGATAAGCCCATTCAGAATGGTTGAGGCGACGAAATAATATTTCCGCAAGCGCGGCTGAATCATTATTAATTTCCCTGGAAATCTTGAACTTGCGATATTCTGACGGAGCCAATTCTCCATCGATCGAAACAACCATCGCACCAACAACATTGGTGCCTGATAAGTGGGCGACATCGTAAGCTTCCAGACGAAAACCAGAATTTGTTAATGTTTCCTTGTTTCTTTTGATTAAAGCTATATCGTTGATATGGTCGAGAGCATAGAGAAGACGCTTGGACCTACTAGCATCCTCAAATTTCATTTCCATGGCGGCCGTGTTCATTTCTACTGTTATCTGGCGACGCAATTGACCTTTTTTACCTTCAAAGAATAGTGTTAATTGGTGAATGGTCTTAAAATAGGACTCTCGAGCCTCATCTCCTTCTTTTGAAGGTGATTGGCCGATTGAGTGATAAAATTCTTCATGTCTGGGATCTTTGGCTTTTTTGTCCCTGAATGGAAATATTTTCCGAAGAATCTTCAATGCTTCTTTGATAAGACCTGGCTCGAGAAATGGTCCGTAAATATTTCTGACTTTGAATGGTATGGTTCCTTCCTCCAAGCCCTTTTGGTAATTGCGAGCCCGCATCAAGAAAACTCTCGGCCATTCCTCTTCAGTTATAACTACATATTGATTGCTCCTATCATCCCTTTCGTCAACATTATATGGTGGCTGGTATTTCTTTATGAGTGAGCTTTCTAATATTACGGCTTCCAAAACCGAATCCGTGGTCTTGAAGTCAAGACTTTTGGCTTTGGTGACCATATCGACTATCCGCGGACCCCTGGTCTGAAACAAATCATTGGAAAAATAGCTTCGAGTTCTGTCCTTCAATGAAGTCGCCCGGCCAATGTAAAGTGGCCGGCTGGCATAATCGCGAAAAATATAAACACCTGGTTTGTCGGGCAATTTGAGACGTTTTTGATATTGGACTTGCACGAGAATAACTGTATGATAATAGCGGAGGTAATGCAATTATGAAAAATCTTTTGCTTTGCATTGCGGAAATAGTTGGCTATCTTATTGGTTATACAGCTCTATCTATTGGCTGGATTATTGAAAACAGCATCCAGCTGACAAAGTCTCTTAAAAAGAAAGGGGGTGTATTATAAAGCCGGAAAAGGTTCTCCGGCTTTTGTAAACGGGATTGTGATATCTAACCTCTTTTCAACACCCTCTTCAAATACTTCCCCGTATAACTCCCCTCGGATTTTGCCACATCTTCAGGCGTTCCTTTGGCTACAATATTTCCCCCTCTTTCCCCGCCTTCAGGACCAATATCGATAACATAATCGGCATTTTTTATAAGATCAAGATTGTGTTCGATAACCACGACTGTATTACCCTTATCAACCAACTTGGTCAGAATTTCAATCAATTTTTTGACATCCTCATAATGCAAACCAACAGTTGGTTCATCAAGAAGATAAATGGTTTTCTGCAAATGAGCCCGATAAAGTTCTGATGAGATTTTGACTCTCTGCGCTTCCCCACCGGAAAGAGTGGTGGCTGATTGGCCAAGCTTGACATAGCCCAAACCGACATCGATGAGAGTCTGGAGGCGATCCTCAACGGCCGGAATATCCTTGAAAAATACCAAGGCCTCCTCGATGGTCAATTCCAGGACTTCATGAATGTTCTTTTCGCGGTATTTGATATCGAGAGTTTCTTTCATGAAGCGTTTACTGTTGCAGACATCACAGGTGACATAGACAGTCGGCAGGAAATGCATCTCAACAGCAATTTCGCCGTTACCTTCGCAGGCTTCACAGCGACCGCCTGGCCTATTGAAGGAAAAGCGACCAGGACCCCAACCTCGGGCTCTGGATTCGGCCTCTGAAGCAAAAAGATCGCGAATATGAGTCCAGGCGCCGGTATAAGTAGCCGGATTGGACCTTGGTGTCCGACCAATGGGTGATTGATCGATAAGGATAGTGCGACCGACATATTCGGAGCCGGTAAAACTTTTGCAATTGATCGTTTCATTACTACGCAAGCGGGCCTCGTAGCGGGCCTGGAGATTTCTATAAAGAATTTCGTACATCAGAGAAGATTTACCGGAACCGGAAACGCCCGTTATGACATTCAAGCAACCAAGTGAAAAATCAACATCCATATCTTTTATATTAAAAATACCACCTCCCCTGACCATGATTTTACCTTTTGGTTCGCGACGATGTTTCGGCATCGGGATTATTTCTTCCCCTCTCAAATAGGATAAGGTCAGTGAATTTGATGTATTTTTCTTGGCGGTCAGCAAGTCATCGAGGTAGCCGGAGACGACCACTTTGCCACCATGAACACCGGCTCCTGGACCGATATCGATAATGTAATCAGATGCAAACATCGTATCTTCATCGTGCTCAACAACTATTATCGTATTACCCAAATCCCTCAATCTGACCAAGGTGTTTATCAGACGGTCGTTGTCTCTCTGATGCAGGCCGATGGTCGGTTCATCGAGAACATAAAGAGCTCCTACCAAACCGGAGCCGAGTTGAGAAGCAAGTCTGATTCTTTGAGCCTCTCCTCCGGAGAGAGTGTGAGCCCGTCTATCGAGCGTCAGATATTCTATTCCAACATTGACCATGAATGAAAGGCGATCGGAAATCTCTTTGAGGACAACTTTGGCGATTTCTTTTTCCGATGTGGTCAGTTTGATATTCCTGAAATATTCGGCGCATTTTTCGATGGACATACCGGTTATCTCGACAATATTCTTGCCATCGACGAGAACATGCAAGGCCTCGTCTCGCAAGCGGGCACCTTGGCATTGTAGGCATGGCTTGTCGCTAAAAAGGCTTTCGGTGCCGAGACCATTACAAGCAGAACAAGCGCCATAGGGAGAGTTGAAGGAAAAGAGGCGGGGTTCGATCTCGGGATAGGAAAAACCGTCGTAGGGACACATGAATTTTACGGACATGAGGACTTCGTTCACATCACCGTCCCCTTTTGGTTTCAACAAAATATTCACACCGCTTCCTTTCGACTGCGCCAGTTTCCCCTTCGTTCCGCTCGACAAGCTCGCGGAAGTCGGGGAAATGGCTCCGTCGACGGAAGCGGATCCCGGATATTCAATCTTAATAAGACCGTCAGCCTCTTGGATAGCTTTTTCGAGTGACTCCGAAAGGCGCTCGCGGGCATTATCATAGGCTTTCTTGTCCTTGGTATTCTGAAATTCGCTAATGAAGATCTCATCAACCAGTATCTCAATGTCATGCTTTTTGTTCTTATCAAGAATGATCTGCTCACGCAGTTTGTGGACAGTCCCATCGATCTTGACGCGGTCATAGCCTTTGCCGAGCATGTCATAAAGCATCTGATAGTATTCACCTTTGCGGCCGACGACGACCGGCGCATAAATTTTGATTTTAGCTTGGCTGATGTCGACTCCGAATATCTTTTTGGCTTTGCTGGCTCGGTTTGTAACTGATTTCAAAACGGTCTCCAGGATTTCCTCTTTGGATATGCGATGAATGGGTCGATTGCAGATCAAACAATGGGGCTGGCCAACCCGGGCAAAAAGAACGCGGAGATAATCGTAGATCTCGGTAATGGTGGCAACTGTGGAACGGGGGTTGTTGGAACGGGATTTCTGGTCAATGGAAATGGCGGGCGAAAGACCGCTGATCTCGTCGACATCGGGCTTCTGCATCTTGTGCAGGAATTGGCGAGCGTAAGCCGAAAGGGATTCGACATAACGACGCTGGCCTTCGGCGAAAATAGTATCGAAGGCCAGAGAGGACTTGCCGGAGCCGGAAAGACCGGTAATGGCGATGAGGGCATTTCTCGGCATCTCCACGGTAATGTTCTTCAAGTTGTGGGTCCGAGCGCCCTTGACCACTATTTTCTCCTCCCCCACCACTTTTTTTCTTTTATGACCTGGCATAGTGGGCGGATTGTAACATGAAAAGGGATTATTAACAAACAAAAAAGCCGCCAGAGGTACATTGCTGTACTTATCTGGCGGCAAATGTCGAAAACAAAAAAACGGTTTTACGCAGAATTTATATAGGATCGAATGTACCTTACTGCGTATCTGCGTCCACCCCGCGGAAACTGTTTAATATACCCACCAAAACCTGGCGAGAATTTACCGTGGTTTCCGGTAATAATCTCGGAAGGGACAAGTTTCTTTAGAGTAATGATGGGTGGTCGAATAGAACCACAAACGACACAAACACCAGGAAGGTTCAATACTCCCAATGAACCAATTTTGCGTTTGAGGTTGAAGCTAACATTATGTAAAAGGGCAACGCCTCTGATACACGGTTCGACACCACTTGGAAAGTAATCGGCTGATGAAGAGAAACAAAGATCGTCGGCGTATCGCGTATAAGTAATTCCGCTTTTTTCCATTTTTTCTCCCATATCTCTATCAAACCAATCGCCACCGCGGACTGCACGCACGATACAAAGAACGAGCTAACATTTAGCTTAACTTACAATCATAATTCTTGCAATTTTTTACTTCACATCCCGACAGAGAGTTGACAGTTCGTTTTAATCTGATAGTATTAGTCTCATAAATGC
>CAYIFO010000042.1:0-6215 GCA_964362725.1 uncultured Candidatus Saccharibacteria bacterium | reverse complement strand
CAGCCAACTCGTGCGACGCTTGAGATACGTCTAGACTATGAATCCAATAGTCTGCATAGAGCGGCGATTTCAGACCAGTGATATAATTTAAGTTATGAGTAAAACTAAAGAATTCTATGAGAAATATGCAGAGAGATGGTCTTCTGTAAAGACTAATTCCTTTTATCACGAAAAGCCTTTTAGGGTATTTGAGAAATTACTAAAAAATGGAGATCGGATTATAGATATTGGGTGTGCTTACGGTATTCACATGCCTTTATTTCTAGGTATTGGTAGGAAATTAAAATATGAGGGTATGGATGTTACAAGAGCTATGGTGAAAATCGCGAAATCACGATACCCTCAGCTTCCTTTTAATGTTGCAGACGCCACAAAGTTTAAAAGCAAAAAGAAATTTGATGGATTTTGGAGTGCAGCTACTCTGATGCATATTCAAATGAAAGATTGGTCAAAACTTTTAAGTAACATCGAATCTAACGTTAAAAAAGGTGGTATAGGATATTTAACTCTTCCTGCTGAAATACCCAACCCAGCATCGGATACAGATCAGAGACATTTTGAATTATTTACCAAGGAATCGTTTAAGAAGATAGCTAACGAAAGAGGATGGAAGGTATTAAAGACCGGAGAGTTTGAACCAACTCAGATTACAGCCATGTGGTATTGGTTTATTGTCAAGTTGCCAGGATAACGCAAACTTTGTCCCACATAGCCATTTAATAATTTTTGATTATTGTATACTTTTAACAATGGAAGAATTTGAAATTACATACCTTGCGAGTATTGATATCGTACCAAAGTTAGAGAGCAGTCCTTTTAAAATTTGAAGTTTAATTCATCGAATAGGTTCCAAACTTCATCCCACACGGCCAGCTAAGGTTGGTGGAGTTCCACGACGACATAGAGCTATGGAGATAAAAAATAGAGATATCAACTTTCGCAAAAAATCCTTTGGCGATCTAGCCAAAGCTTATCAGAGGTCACAGAACGAATTCTAAATATGCGGTTTTGAGTGCCTCGCAAAAAGTGTTATATATCAAACAAGTGACTGCCGCCTACGGGAAAGCCTTGGGTGACAAAGAATATTTTACGAGTATGAGAGAAATGGTCGTATGTTATGCTTGTAAGTGAGCTAGGATTAAAAAAAGAATTATGAAATTATCAAAGATAACTCTTATTGGAATAGATTGCATGTATTGGTTGTTCAGCATGATGGCTTTATCTTGAATCCCGAGAGTTGGACTAACGAATTTCTAGAATACGATTATATAGGAGCTCCTTGGCACGAAATGGACATCTTGAAAGAGTAAACGAAAGATCTGCAAAATGATATAATTTGCGTTATAAATGGGCGTAAAAATTAAAAACGGAATATTTGTCGGAGTTTGCCTTTTGATTATTATTCTTCTGTTTACTATCGTGGACCATTTCATACACGGCTTAGAAGACATTTGGGGAGTGCCCGACTATTATTTCATAAACAAAATACCGTTCGGTTTTCTGTGGGGAATTATTGGTCTGCTAATCGCCAGAAAATTCAGGAATATCTGGATGAAGGCCTTGATTGTAGCTACTCTTATCTCTGTTGCCTTGCAACTCAGGTATTTCGTTGAAGGTTATCCGTTGAGTTTTGTACTGCTTTTTCTGGTTTTTCATTTTTTGATTCTGTATTTCCTATCGTCTATAATGTATAAGATATTTAGCAAAGAAGCCATCAGTTAATTTCGATAACAAACAAAAATATGAAAAAGATAATTTTCGCTGTTATTATGTTGGTAATCGTTGCTTTTGGGACTTCTTACTTTGTCTTCAATGATCAAGCCGCAAATATTCCGATAGATAAAGCCCAAACCGACCAGACCGATTCGATCACCGTCACTTCTGTGGTCCCGGAAACTTCTGCCGAGGCTTCTGTTGCAATAAAGAATTTTTCGTTTAGCCCCAGTACCCTCAAGGTGAAGACGGGTACAAAAGTTACCTGGACGAACAACGATAGTGTGCCGCATACCGTGACTTCAGATCAAGGTTCTTTGCTCAATTCCTCTACGCTTGCTCCAGGACAGTCGTTTAGCTTCATCTTCACTAAAACGAGTACGGAATACTATCATTGCAATATTCACGCGATGATGAAGGGAAATGTTGTTGTTGAATAATGAGAAAAAAAGGAATCTTAAATAAAAAAATGCAGGACTAACCTAGCATAAACTATATTATTACGAGCTAATAAATCTCTATGAAACTATTTCTTTCATCCACAGCTGTAGCTCTGCCATTCCTCTCGACCAAGTTGCCAAAAAAGGGTAAGGGCGCGAGAGTCTTGTTCAGCGAAAACGCGTCTGACAATATACCTGGCGACCATTTCTGGGTCAAGAATGACAGGAAAGTTTTCAAGAAAATGGGATGTGAAGTTCTCGAATTTGACGCTAGAAATGTCTCAAAAAGTGATTTTGCGGATCTACTTGGCAAAGCCGATGTTGTCCATTTTTGCGGAGGTAGTACGATGTACCTCACATATATTCTGCAAAAAACCGGCCTCGGCGCCCTGATTTCAAAGAAAGTGAAAGCCGGTCGGCTTATCTATTCGGGCACGAGCGCCGGCTCCATGGCGGCGGCCGGCAATTTGAAGATCTTGACTTTCGATGAAGACGAGAAAGAATGGGTAAAGAAAATGAAAAATTTTGCCGGTTTGGGACTCCCCAGTTTTTTGCTCATCCCGCACTGTAATCAAAAGGAATTTATCGAATACGCCAAAAGCATTGTCGGATACCTGCCCAAACATTCAATACCTCTGGTCTGCATCAACGACAATCAGGCGGTATGGGTCGAGGATGAGAAGTTTGAAATTTTGTCCGTGTGAGAAGTTTTTCTATAGTGTAATATAATATACTCATGAAAAAACCATTTTTACACGCCTTGACGGCCACTCTCTATATTGTAGACACTGTCCTTATCATACAGGTCATGGCTTTTGTCTTGAAAGATCAAGAGGATACGATGATGATTCCTATGACCATGCTAAGCTTGTTTGTGCTTTCGGCCGCCTTTATGGGATATTTGTTTTTGTCCGAACCTCTTCAGTTGCTCATGGAAAATAGGAAACAGGAAGCCGTCGCTTTCTTCGCCAAAGTCGTGGGCTTTTTCGCCTGTTTCGTGGTTGTGTTTACTGTCCTACTTTTTGTTATTTAGTTTACAAAAATGAGATAAAAGGAGATTGTTTACTGTGCTTGACTTAGCTATTTCAGATATAAGACACTATTGTCATAATTGTGAAAAGCGCGAAATAATCTTTCTCCTCAAAGAAAAAATAAATAATCCGAGCTATAATTAGGTTTCAGTGAAAAAGCACCTTCCCCTTATCATTTTCGCTTTTGTCGCCCTTATTCCGTGGGCTCTTTTCTTATTTTGCCTCAAGCAAACCAGTCGCGTGGTGATCGGCCCGTATCAGGCCCAAAATATACCGGGGAAGCCCGATCCGGCCACTTCGACACCGGTGCGACGACCACCGATCGAGATTGTTTTGCCGGCCATCAAGCCGACAATCACGCTGGGAGTTGCCAGGGTCAGTGCCCAATCGGCCAAAATTTTCGCCTATGCCCATGGCACGGCCGTCGCCAAGGGCAAAATATTCATCGGAATGGCTGATGTGGCCGGCAATACTTTTGACTCCAATCAACTGATTGTTTTTGATAATGCCGCCGATATTTCCAGGAATTCTCTCGTTCACCTGCCTTTGGAAGGTGATTTACAGGATTTGATCTATGATGATGTAAATGATCGCATCTACCTTCTTCTTTCGAGTAGTTCAGCCTTGAATATTTTTTCGCTGAATCCTTATAACAAAGCCTTGAGCGTGATAATAAGCACGACCTCGGTCAATGTCGGTCGCAAGCCGGCCATGGTCACCGATGGCGCTTATATTTATGGTATTACCAATACCGAACCCTCAACGGTATTCAAGGTCAAAATTGCCGACGGGGAACTGATGACCAGTTCTCTTGGTCATATTTCAAAAGGTCACTCGGCCGCTTTGGGTCGGTTTGGCAGTACGACCGAACTATATTTCGGCGGAGGAATGTCTGATGAATTTGAGAAGGTAGATGCTTTGACTTTGAGTTCTCTCGGTAAAGTGAAGGTCAATCCCTGCAGTATGACTGATGATATGCCTTTTATGAAGCAGAGCAGTTCTTATGGATATGTTTACATCGGCTGTGAAATGGTCCCGTATGGACTTCGGGTCAGAACTGACAACCTCTCTTTCGAACGATTCTCTTTGCTAGGTTCCTCGCTTGGGTTTTTTGTCTTTAATTCCGATCTCTACAACGCTGCTCGGGATGGTTTCCTCGATATATTTCCCAAGGCAGATATTCGGAAAATGGAGAGATACTGGGTCGTGAATGATATCGAACCATTTGAAACCAAGGGACAAAGTCTGGAACTCAATGAAATACTGTCTGTTCCAGATACAAAAGAGCTCTTTTTTACAGCTTGGTATGGCATAAGGGGCTTGTATAAGTTTTCGACTAGTACTTTGGAGTCACTGGTCAAGGCTGGCATCTAGAATATTTTGAGCACCAATCCTAGGCTCTTTTTTTACAACACATTTCTATATTTGCGCAAATCGGTCTGGACATGTAATATCAGATTATGCGCATATTTTCTTACCTAAAAAGGCATGTTTTGGCTGTTTCTTTGGCCGTCATTGTCGTTGTCGGTCTTGCTGTTGTTCTTGGTCGAGACAAAGGGGCGACTAGTGAAATCGTGGCGACCGGTCCCAAAAAAGTCCAGACCGTTAATGTCGCTTCCTTCCGCAAAAATAGTCTGCTTGTTGAAGCCCAGGGAGCGGTCGAATCCAAATCCCAAGCCGATCTCAAAAGCCAGGTTTCGGCCCCGATCGCCGTCATTCATGCCAATGTTGGTGATTATGTCAATGCTGGCCAGGTCATCCTTGAATTGTCCAACGCCGATCTCAAGGCTTCACTCGAACAAGCCAAGGCTTCTCTAGCTCTGGCTTCAGGTCAGCGTTATACTGGCGGGCTTGGACTTGATTCGGCCAAAAGCTCGGCGGTTGACCGTATCCGCGACAGCTATCTCAAGGGTTATGATGCTGTCAATACCCAGATCGATCCCATTCTCATCAATAATGACGGCAATGGCGGGCGCTTGTCTTCTTATATAAGCGATGCCAAACTTACCGACCACATCATAGAAACCAGGATCGATCTCGTTTCTATCTTTAGTGACTGGAAAAAAACAATTGAATCGATTTCTTCTGATTCTGATCCGGAATTGATCGTGGCGGCGATCAGGCAGTCCTCCAAAAATGTCGCCACGATCGAAAAACTTCTGGGGTATATTTCCGAAGCCTTGAATGAAACCGCCAAATATTCAACGGCGGCCTTTGCAACCTCTCTCAATTCCTGGAAAAGTATTGTTTCGGGCGCTCGCGCTTCGATGAGTGGCGCCAGTTCTGCTCTGATTGCTGCCGAAGGCTCTTTGACTGGAGCCGGAGCCAGTTACACTATGACTGCTTCGGCTCAAGTGGCTTTGGCCAAGGCCGGCGTGGCCAATTTGGAAGCCCAACTGGCCAAAACCATTGTCCGCGCGCCATATGGTGGCCGAATCGCCTCTTTACCCTTGCGAGTCGGAGAATTGGCTTCGCCCGGACAACTTCTCTCTTCGGTGGTTGGTGGGGGTGGACTCAAAGTCAAGGTTCATGTGAGCGGTGAGGACTTCTCGGCCATCAAGCCTGGTGCGGTAGTTATGATCGATGGTAAGTTCAAAGGGAGCGTCACCAGCGTCTCGCCCAGTCTAAACAGCTCCAGTCGCAAGGCTGAAGTCGATATTGCAGTCACCGATTCGGATAATTCAGCCCTAGTTGTCGGCCAAAGCGTTTCTGTGGCCATTTCCGCAAGTTCTTTGAATTCGTCAATCGAGACGACCTATCTTCTACCTATTCAAGACATCAAGATTATTCCTGGCAGTGCTTATGTCTTCACAATCGACGATAATTCCAAACTCAAGAAAGTGGATATTACCCTTGGTCAGGTCCAAGGTGATTTTATAGAAGTGACAGGTGGTCTTACCGATGATCTAGATATAGTCACGCCGGTCTATGAGTTGGATGAAGGGGAAGAGGTTGTAGTTCAGTAATTACTGGCTATGCAAACCAACAACCAACAGCATTCATCAGACAGCAAATATCTCGAAAGACTGAC
>CAYIFO010000041.1:0-6397 GCA_964362725.1 uncultured Candidatus Saccharibacteria bacterium | reverse complement strand
ATGCCCCACACCTACATCCTTCTCTGTTCCGACCAGACCCTCTACATCGGCTCCACCAATAATCTCAAAAAACGTCTGCACGATCACAACCACGCCAAAGCCGGCGCTCATTACACCAAGATTAGACGGCCGGTAAAATTGGTTTGGAAAGAGGAGTTTGTGAGCTTGAAGGAAGCTCGAGCTAGGGAAGTGGTCTTGAAGAGATTGAGTCGGAAAGAGAAGCTTAAGGTTATTGGGATGGGTGAGAAGAAAATTGAGGAGACAAAAAAGTAGGTGAGGTTGTCGCAAATTGCGACCACCTACTGAAATGACCGTAATAGGTGTCTATTATCAAGAAAACACTCGAGGTTATCACAAATTGTGATAAGTTACGAGTTCTCTTAGCTATGGGTTGCTCGGCTTCCTCACAGAATCCCCCGCTACCCAGCCCGTCGTCCAGCAAAGTTGCAGGCTGTAACCTCCCGAGGGTCGGTCAATATTCAAGACATCTCCAACCAGATAGAGATTGGGGACGATACGCGAGCCCATGGTCCGGAAATCCACTTCTTCCAGAGCGATCCCGCCCGAGGTCACGATGGCCTTGTCAGCGCCCAAAAGACCAGTCGGATGAATAGGGAGGTCTTTGAGGGTTTTCATAAGTGCCAAACGTTCTTCGCGAGTGACGCTATTGCATGGAGTGTCCGGATTGATATTCGAATGATCGAGAATTATGGAAACAAAAGCAGATGGGGTAAGCTCGTCGAGGGCATTTTTGATCTTCTTTCTATCCTGCTTAGCCAGCAATTCTTGGAGAGCGGTGTTGAGTGTCGAGAAATCGTGTTCGGGCAAAAGATCCAGCGAAATCACAACTTGCCCGTACTGCAAAAGTTCAGCCACTTCTCTGCTCATATTGAGGATAGCTGGTCCTGATAATCCGAAATGAGTAAAGAGAATCTTACCTTTCTTGACCGACTTTCTTATTTTGTCCAAAAAGAGGGTTAGCTTGGCTTCGGGTAGCGATATGCCCGAAAGAGTCTTGACCCAGGTATCACTGACGCGAATGGGAACAAGGGCGGCCGAGGGAGAAATAACCTTGTGACCAAGTTGACGAAGCCAGTCAAAACCTTCTCCAGTCGAACCGGTTTCCGGATGCGATTTGCCACCGGTTGCCAGAACAAAAGATTTGGCTTGAATGGGGGAGCGGTCTTTCAAATTGACACTTTCGATCTGGCCAGATTGGTCGCGATTGAAGCCCGTAACTTCCGCCTTGGTTATGATTTCCACCTGACCACTTTTCAAATATTTCATGAGCACATCAAAAACCGACTGGGCATTGTTGGAAAGAGGGAAGACTCGACCACCTTCCTCCTCTTTTGTTTCCAGTCCCTGCTTGTGGAAAAAATCTAGTGTCTCGGCCACTCCAATTTGAGCGAAAGTCGAGAATAGGAATTTGTCGCTGTCCTTGAATTTGGCCAGGAATTTCCGTTTATCCAATTCAGCATTTGTCAGGTTACAGCGACCGCCTCCTGTTATAAGCAATTTCTTGCCTAGGCTTTCATTTTTCTCAAGCAAAACAACCCGCAGGCCTCGTTCAGCCGCTCTTCCAGCCGCCATCATTCCTGCCGGCCCTCCCCCGATTACCGCCACATCATATTTTATTTCTTTTGATAGCATATTTATGTCGAGGCCTAGCCTCGACGGTTATCCTAGCATATCAAATGATAAAATATCCCCTCTCTGTTATATTCGCTTCGCTCATATATCGTCTGCGACCCAGTAGGCGATTTTGCTAAATCGTCGGATTATGCGCAAGCTTCGCTTTCGCAAATCCTCGCTTGACGCTATAATTCCCTTATGCCGCCAGTAAAGCCTCCCAATATCTTGGGACTCAATAGGAACATCTTCATGCTGGGATTGACCAGCTTCTTTAATGATTTTTCCAATGAAATGATCTTGGCCGCTTTTCCGGCTTTCTTCACTTCTGTTCTCAAAGCCGGAGCTGCCTCCCTCGGTTTGGTCGAGGGTATCGCTGACGGCTTCTCCAATATTCTCAAAATTTATTCCGGCCGTCTGTCCGACAAGATCCAGAAGCGCCGGATTTTCATTTTCATCGGTTACGGCCTTTCGGTTATTATCCGCCCTTTCTACATGCTCGTCGGCAGTGTGGGCGGGGTTTTGGGTCTGCGGATTACCGATCGGATAGGCAAGGGTCTGCGCGAGGCTCCCCGTGATGTCATTATTTCGGCTTCAGCCGATGAGGGTGGCATGGGTAGGGCCTTCGGCTATCACCGGACTATGGATACTTTGGGAGGCATTATGGGTCCCTTGGCCGCCTATTTCATCCTTCTTTATTGGCCGATCGAAACCGGTACAAAAGGTTTTACGGTCATATTTATTTCAGCTTTTATTCTGGGCCTCTGCGCCGTGACCACGATTTTTTTCGTCAAAGAGATAGCCGGTGGCAAAAATGAAAAAGGCGAAAAGATTCTTTCCTTGAAGGCTTGGCTTCAATTGCCTACCAATGTCCGCATTTATCTTCTGGCTATATTTTTGCTTTCAATGGGCACCTTACCTTCGGCCGTCTTACTCCTTCAGACTACGTCGATCGGTCTTCTGATCGCCAATATTCCGCTCTTCTACATGTTCCACGGACTTTCATATACGGCCTTTTCATACTATTTTGGCGCGAAGAGCGATAAGGTTAGCATCGCAAAAGTTCTCATTTTCGGTTATCTTGTCCTGCTTCTCTCCTATCTTATAGTCGGTCTGGCCTCAAGTTTCCTTGTCCTCGCGGTGGCTTTTGTGGTCATGGGACTTTTTGCTGCGGCCACGGACTCGACTCAAAGAGCCTGGATCGGTCGCCAAGTCGAGTTTCATCACCGTGGCGCGGCCTACGGTCTTTTCCAAGCGGCAGTCGGCTTTGGAGCTATGATTGCCGGTATAGTCGGCGGCTGGCTTTGGCAGGTCTATAGTCCGACGGCTGCTCTTATGGCTGGCGCGATCACCGTGATTGTTGGGATTATCGTTCTTCTCGTTTCGGTGGCGCGGGCGCGATGCTAACCCTAGCGGAGCTGCAGTGGCGAGCGAGGTTCTCGGAGGACCTCCTCGCACCTATTCCGACATCGCAGAAATAAGGGATATATGATAGTGTTTGCTTGGAAATGTGGGTAAGACAATTCAACGAAAAGAGGACATATGGACGTAGTAATACCAAAATCTATCCCTTGTCAGTTTGACAAGGGTGGCTGGTCTCCCTGCGCGAAACCCAGCACCAATGGCTGGTGTTCCAAACACGAGAAAGCAAAATGCTTATCTTGCGGTAAACAAGCAACCAGAAGCTGTGATGCCCAGATGGGAGGACTTTGTTGCGGTGCCCATCTCTGTGACAAATGCCAACATGGTCGAGACAACAAGCATGTCATGGCATCTGTGTACGCGGAAGAGCAACGAGAAGAGCGGGAGAAGCGAGAAACTGGACATGAAAGCGAACGCATGCTCGCCGAGCGTGGTATACCACTAGGACTGCCGAAGCATCTCAAAGAGCTTCTGGCTGGCAATCGCGCCGGTTACGAGCTCATGACATGTTACGCTCTCGAAATCAAACACGGTCTTTGGGGTTTTTTCCCCGCAACTCGAAAGGATACGAAGATGATCGCTATCGTCTCCGACAAAGCACTCATTTTCCGTATCTGGCGTTCACTTGAACCACTCAATTCCCAGCTCATTAGGAGCGAGTACATGGGTAACCGTTCACTCGGTGTGGTCTATCCCATGGCAGTGATTGATGTCGACAAGGAACAGAGTCGCCCGCTCAAGCTCTTCTCGGTGGACGAAGTCGAGGCGCTGTTTCAAGCAGATCCGGCTCCGTTCGAATGGGCTCGAGGACTTATTGGCGCAGAAGTGTCTAAGGGGCAATTCGAGAGGCTAATCGAGAGCGCAGCCAGAGAGCAAGGTATTGTTAATTGAAAATAACGAATGTCCCAAGGCCACCATAACGGGGTGGCCTTTTTAATGAATTAGACCGCTCAACCAGGCCACAGTTCTACAGTTATGGAGCGTGCATTGACGATTGGTTTCTGCTATAATATGCAGGTAAAAGCCTATAGCTTTTTTCTTTATATTTTTATACAAAACAGATAAAAACCGCTCAAAATGGCCAAGGAAAATTTCCAAAGAGACAATAAGAAAAAGCACAATTATGATGCCTCTTCCATTACCGTTTTGGAAGGCTTGGAGCCTGTCCGCAAACGTCCTGGCATGTATATTGGCACGACCGGTCCCGATGGTCTCCACCACCTCATAACCGAAATTTTTGACAATGCCCGCGACGAGGCCATGAACGGCTATGCCAATGACATAGAGGTTGCTCTTTTGCCAGGCAATAGGGTTCGGGTTGTCGACAACGGCCGAGGTATTCCCGTCGATATCCACAAACAGACCAAGGTTTCGGCTTTGGAAACAATCATGACTGTTCTTCATGCCGGAGGCAAGTTTGGTGGCGAGGATTACAAAGTTTCCGGTGGTTTGCATGGAGTCGGTGCTTCGGTTGTGAACGCCCTTTCGCTGAATATGAAAGTTCTTGTCCACAAAAGCGATGGCACGGTCAAAAATGGCATATATAAGCAAGAATACAAATGCGGCAAGCCAGTATCGAAAGTCAAGATTGTTGGCTCAACGAAGAAGCAAGGTACCGTCGTTACATTCGAGCCTGATCCGGAAATATTCAAGGAGGGGATAAGTTTTGACTGGAATAGGATCGTCTCCCATATGCGCCAACAAGCCTATTTGGTCAAAAGTTTGCGCATTAGCGTCATCGATGCTCGAGAACAGATTGCCAGTTTCGGAGAAGATGAGGAATTGTTCTATTTGCGCGAAACTGGAGTCGAAGCACCCTCATATAACTTTTTCTTTGAAGGCGGTTTGATATCACTCATCAAGTTTTCCAACCAGCTTCTCAAGCCTGCCCATAAGAATATTTTTTATTGCGAGAAGAAAGTCGAAGGCGTCGAGTCGGTCGAGGTTGCTCTTCAATATGCTGACGATGTCGCTTCAAGAGTTTTGGCTTTTGCTAACAATATCCATACGCCTGAAGGTGGTACCCATGTGACCGGCTTCAAGACGGCTTTGACTCGTTCCTTGAATACCTATGCCAAGAATAATAATTTGGCCAAGAATGGGGAAGAAACCTTTACCGGTGACGATGCTTTGGAAGGTTTGACGGCCGTTGTTTCGGTCAAGCTTCGCGAAATCCAATTTGAAGGCCAGACCAAGGCCAAGTTGGGCAGTATGGAGGCTCAAAGCGCCGTCGCCACCGTTTTTGGCGAATCTTTCGCCTCTTTTCTTGAAGAAAATCCGGAGGATGCCAGAGCAATCATCAACAAAGTCATTCTGGCTATGAAGGCTAGAAAAGCCGCCAAAGCCGCTAAAGATTCCGTCTTGCGCAAGGGCGCTTTGGAAGGTATGACTTTGCCTGGGAAACTTGCTGACTGTCAATCGGGTGATCCGGCCGAATCCGAGCTCTTTATAGTGGAGGGAGATTCGGCCGGAGGCACGGCCAAGCAGGGGCGCGATCGCCGGACCCAGGCCATTCTGCCTCTTCGTGGCAAAATCTTGAACATAGAAAGGGCTCGTCTGGATCGGATGCTCGGTTCGGAGCAGATCAAAAACTTGGTTTTGGCCTTCGGCACAGCTATCGGTGATACTTTTGACCTGGCGCGTTTGCGTTATCACAAGATCATCCTGGCAACCGATGCCGATGTTGACGGTGCCCATATCCGCACGCTCATCCTGACTTTGCTCTATCGCTATTTCCGTCCCCTGGTCGATAATGGTTATGTTTATATTGCCCAACCGCCTCTATTCAAGGTCAAAATGGGTAAAGAAATCAAGTATCTTCAAGATGAAGCCGCCTTGTCTATATTCAAAAAAGAAAAGGGGATAAAAGAAGAGGAAATTCCGGAGATTGATGTTTCGACAGGCGAATCACGAGCCGAACTTCTGGCAGCCGCGGGGGCTGAACCTGATTCCGACAATTCCGAAAATGCCGATACAGAGATCAATGCCAAAAGCGCCAAGATTTCTATTCAACGCTACAAAGGTTTGGGCGAGATGAATGCCGAAGAGCTCTGGGAGACCACTATGGACCCAGCCCGCCGGATCATGAAACAAGTCAGGATCGAGGATGCCCAAGATGCCGACAAAGTTTTCGACATGCTCATGGGAGACGATGTTCCGGCCAGAAAGTCATTCATCCAGTCCAATGCCAAGCTGGCGAATCTGGATATCTAGTCAGCTTTTTTCGCAACGAGTATGACGAGTGCGGTGGCGATCACGAGTAATGCGCCTAATATGTAGAAACCTGTCATTATAAGGGTTACGTTTGTCATAGTTGATTATTTGGTTATATAGATACTTAGTA
>CAYIFO010000040.1:0-6518 GCA_964362725.1 uncultured Candidatus Saccharibacteria bacterium | reverse complement strand
GAACTCTTACAGTCGGGCTTTCATCGCCAGCATTCAAGGCGATGACCTCGAAGGTGCCTACGCTAGGCAATTTCGAGGTGTGGTAGTTGGAGGCGTACGAGACGGTGGCTTGGATATACTTACCGGGGACCAAGGAGTTCCCTATGTTCAGGTCAAGTCTTCCATGAAGGGACTGCAAACCTTTCTGGCGGACTCGCTCCGTCTCAAGAGATTTATCCCGATTTGCCTAGGCGAACCGGGAAAACGGGAGGAGATGCTACAACACCTCCTAAAGTTTGGGATCTGGATTGGATCGGACATCCCAGATCGCTTAAGGATTCAAAAGGCGGTATCACAAGTCCGATACTTGTGTACTGCATAATCAACAAGCCTTGCATCCAGTAGATGCAAGGCGCTGAATTTGCTTAAAATTGACATCTGTGCTATTCTATTTTAGGATGAAAGCGTACTCCGACATACTAGATCAGGTTCTTCGATCGATTGAAAGACGAGACGGGCGAAAACCAGCCGAGGTGGCAAACCGGTACGAATCTGCCACCAACGAGGGAATGTGCCGGGAAGGCATTTGTCAAATCTTGGCAGATGAGCAATGGGGTATTCGCTTCACAATGCTGTTTCGATTCCCCCGTTTAATTATCCCTTATATATTTCGCATTCGGTCGTCAAAGAAAATTCAGAAAGATTAACCCGCGCCCTTCAAAAAGTTTTGGCTGGGCGCTTTCCATTCAATAGAATACTTATACTTCTATTTTTATTACGTTTTTACACATATAAGTGCACAAGTCTGACCCATTTCCGCCTGTTCTCCGTGTTATAATATTCCCAAGTCATGGAAGAGAAAGACAAAACCTTTACGGCCTCGCGAATTATTTCCGGAATATTCGTCCTTCTTTTCGTCTGGGGCTCGCTTTGGGCTGGCAGTCGGGGCTATAAACTTTTCAATCTGGATTCAAGGTTGATGACCGCTAGTTCGGCCGATACTTCTACAAGTCCTTCGCCTTCGCCAACAACCCAAACCACCACTTCTCCCTCCCCTTCTCTAACACCAACACCGAGTACTACCGATACGGCACCGACTTCTTCAGCGACCCCATCACCTAGTTCAACCCCTTCACAATCCAGCAGTCCATTTCAAGTCAATCTACCCCAAACAAGTACTTCATTACCGTCTTCGGCCACACCTTCACCGACAAGCCAAGCCAAGACTCAATCGCAAAATAGCAAGGTTACCTCATCACCAACACCAGCCACTCAAACCAAAACAAGCCAGACGGCAACCGATTCAAATACCACAAATAGTGGTGGCACACAATCTGGCAGTCGGGTTAAATTGCAAAATAGCAAGAATTATCTTTCAAACAACGCTCTCGGCACAAGTACAACAAACACTTCTTCGACAACCAAGGTCTCATCAAATCAAAATCAATCCTTGCGAATCATGATTGGTGGCGATGTCATGCTGGACCGCAATGTCCGCAAATTGGGCAATAAGAACGGCTACGATTCGCTTTTTTCCAACATTGCCCCGCTCTTCAAGCAGGCTGACATCGTGGCCATCAATCTTGAAGGACCCATAACATCCAACGCTTCCAAAACACTCCTGCCCGATGGACGAACAACCAAAGAATGGGTTTTTACTTTTGCCCCCCAAACAGCCCCGGCTTTGGCCAAAAGTGGCGTAAGTGTTGTCAGCCTAGCCAACAATCATAGCGACAATTTCGGCCTAGGCGGCCTGGCCGAGACCAGGAAATATCTGGCCGCTTCCAATATCAAATGGTTTGGTGATCCTTCTAATAGTTCAGCAACCGAACTTGTCATCGAAAAAAATGGTTTTAAGCTGGCTTTTGTCGGTTATCACGCCTTTCGTCCCGGTTTTGATCGAGTCCTTTCGATGGTCCAACGATTGTCAAATAATGGCAACTATGTCATTGTCATGCCCCATTGGGGCGAGGAATACGCCGAGAGCGCCAATACCTCAATGAGAACCCAAGCTCGTCTACTCGTGACAAATGGAGCCGACGCCATTTTTGGCTCTCATCCTCATGTTATTTTGGAACATATGAAGATAGGTGACGTGCCGGTTTTCTTTTCGCTCGGCAATCTTCTTTTCGACCAGTATTTTTCGCCAGAAACAATGAAAGGTAATCTTGTCCAATTTGACTTGAATAGAAGCGGAGAAAACATTTATATTAGCGCTATCAAGATTTACGAAACTTCAACGGCCTCAAAAGCTACGATTACCTACGACGATCAACCGATGGATTTTTAGGCAAAGTTTTGGTAGAGTGTCGAAGTATAAAGAATGCGCGTTTAGCTGTTTTGGTAGATATGAGCGCTGTAGTATGATACGCACTATTGCAATGTAGATACGGTTTGCGCGTTTAGCTCAGTTGGTAGAGCATCGTCTTGACGTGACGAGGGTCGCAGGTTCGAGTCCTGCAACGCGCACTACTACGCTCCTCGCTTCGCTCGGAGCTTCGTAGCCTGCACTGCGAAGCTCGTGATAACGAGCGAAGTAGTGTGCGGGCACTGCCACATCTAGCTTTTTGAATATCTTTCGGCGGTAATTTTCATGTTATTATGGCTTTATGATAATCCTCGGCATCGAAACTTCTTGCGACGAAACGGCTTTGGCTTTGATTGAGACCAAGTTTGAAAATGGTTTTCTGGAATGCCGGGTAATTTCTTCTCTTGTCCACTCCCAGGCCGAACTCCACAGCGCCTATGGCGGAGTCTTCCCAACTCTTGCCAAAAGAGAGCACGGCAAGAATTTACCCATTCTTCTCGATAAATTGCTCGAAGATTCCGGATTACAATTAAAAAAATCAGAGACGGAAACTATTGGAAACGATAATCCAATTTCGAAGAACATAATAACCGCCAAAAAAGATGACAAAGAAATTAAACAACTTTTTTCTATAGAAGCGGAAATCACCAAATCGAATCCTGACCTATTTGAATCTTTAAAAAAAGCCAAATTCTTGAAATATATTCCGACTATTGACCGTCTAGCCGTCACCGCTGGACCCGGCCTCGAACCAGCTTTGTGGGTCGGCATCAATTTCGCCAAATATTTGGGAGCTCTCTGGTCTATACCGACCATTCCTGTCAATCACATGGAAGGACATATTATCGGTTCACTTCTCGAGAATGATAAACCTTTTGGAGCATGGCAGAGACTAAAAAATCTCAAATTCCCAGCCTTGGCTTTGCTTATAAGTGGCGGACATACAGAATTGGTTAGGATTGAAAGTCAATCAGCGACAAACAAAACACCTGAACAAAACGGTCCGAATAACTTTTCATACACGATAATCGGTCAAACTAGAGACGATGCCGTGGGAGAAGCCTTCGACAAGGTCGCCAGACTCCTTGGTCTACCCTATCCGGGTGGCCCCCATGTATCAATCTTGGCCGATCAAGCGCGTTGTCGGGGCACTCTTTCGCCAAAGCCACAAGGGGCAAGTCCAGTCTCGACAGTCAAACTTCCCCGCCCCATGCTTCATAGTGCCGATCTTGATTTTTCCTTTTCCGGTTTGAAAACTGCCGTTCTCTACGCCACCAGAGATCGACTTTCAGCCATGGGCAAACTTGACGATGAATACAAAGAGAGTCTGGCCTTGGAATTCGAAGAGGCCGTATCCGAGGTTCTCGTGACAAAACTGCGCCGAGCAATTGAGCAAGTCGGTGCCAAATCGCTCATCATCGGTGGCGGTGTCAGCGCCAATCGGACATTACGAGAAAGATTCAAGAAAACAGCCATTGATTATGGTTTGGATCTACACCTGCCAACTCACCATATTTCCGGAGACAATGCCCTGATGATTGCCTTGGCGGGAGCTATACATACGGAAAATATTAACGGTGATCTAGAGATCAAGGCGAAAGGCACACAGAGACTCGGTAAAGCCAAATGACAAAGATCAAATACCAAATCAAATCCAAAGTTTAAAATTCAAATTTGAGCTTAGAATTTGACTTGTCATTCTTGACCTTCGAAGCCTTGGCGTAGGAGGTTGGATTTTGAACTTTGACATTTACAAACAAAAAATCCCGTGAGGGACTTTTTGTGAATTACTTATTTGTAACAATTACTTGAAGAGACTGACTACAAAGTTCCAGAAGCGACCAAGTATAGAGGCTTTGGCAACCGTAGCGACATTTTCGGACTGATCTTCAAGATTATTTCCTGAATTGTCCTCGCTTGAACTGGTCGAGGTATTGGCATCGCTGTCGATAACGACTTTGACAGGCACTTCATTTCCAACCTGATTAACGCCACTCACAGACTTATTCCCATTCCTGTAAGAATTGATTATGGCCAATTCAGAAGAATCAAGAGTCAAAGGCTGACTGCAGGCCAATTTATTAATCTGCTTTAACGTCGTAATGTAGACATTACCCGTAGCCTCGGTAATACCCCAAGGAGCCATGATAGTTTCGGCATATTTGTTCTGGAAGGCCTTGACGGCTGTTACAGTCTTTTGATCAAAGATCCCATTGACATCAACATCGTAACCCAGAGTATTCTTGAAGAATGACTGGAGTTTGGTGACTTCGGCAGAATCATTGGCGGCACCAGATCTCATATAAGTATTGATCAAGGCACAAGATGAACCGGAACTGCCACTCGAACTTCTACGTCTTCCGCTCATATTGGAAGAACCAGATGAAGTTTCGGTCGAAGAAACCGAGCTACCATTTCCGGAACTCGTAGAACCGCCACCGTTATTGACCGGAGGAACCGGAGCGGGAGTAGCGCTAGCCGTACCATTGCTGACCGAAAGACCAGCACCGGAAGTAGCACCGCTCGTGCTTTGACCGGAACTGGCTGTCGCGCCGCTGGTCGAATTGGCCGAGCTGGCGGTGGCACCGGAAACCGTCAAACCAGAGCTAGCCGTGGCACCGCTGGTCGAGATAGCCGAGCTGGCCGTTGCACCAACCGGAGACGGAGTGGCTGTCTGGCCAAAAACCGCCGACGGAATGACCGCAAGACTGACGATAGCGATATAACTAATAATGTTTTTATTCATATAAATAAGGGTTTTTTACCTATTTCTGATAATTTACTGCTTCCAGTAATATGAGCACCCTATACTATTTCATCCATTTTGTCAAGGTCCACCGAGGCGAGGCCTCGGTAAACGAAAAACCCCAGATTCCGAAGAACCTGGGGTGTGTGAAGCGTGTGGCTTAGTGTTAGTTAGCCACCGCTTTATAAAACTGTGAGGTTCCATTGTTTTTCACAACGACCTCGTTATCGCCACTTACCGATCTTAACACTGTCCACGGGCCTCGTGGTGAATCCGCCACATGGATGGTGTAAGACCGACTTCGGTCACCAGCAACCTTCAGACTGACCGTACCAACAGCGGGGTTGGCGGTGATAATCAGAGTCGGCGCCAATGGACTGGGAAGTGGGTTGAAGCTTAGTTTGGTCCTGACTTCCGAGTTGGGGTCACCAGCCGCACGGACTGTGCAATCAATTACCAAATACTGATGCGACTTCGCCCAGTCTTCCACTTGATTAATGCCCCAAATGGAATCGCCCCCATTAAATAGCGGTAGCTGCACTAGTACCACCACTACGGCACCTGGCAGATCCGAAGAACCTTCCGTAACCCTTGTCCCATCTTCCTTGATAACGAATGCTCTTTTTGTGAGCATCTGGTTTCGGAATGTCACACCATCCGCGAACGTTTTATCAGGGTCGGTCGAATCAAATGAGGCTAATAAGTCTCGTAACGAAACACCGTTCTTCCCGGATTTCGTCCTAGCCGCCATGAGATACTCGATAACCGGTCCAGTACCGATATTAAACGGTGCTGGCGGGTTTAATTGAGCAAACCACATGGGAATTGTGGGCGAAAACAGAAGGTTCTTCCAACTGATTATTCCGTCAGTAATGACTTGGTAGTCCGTTGGACTATTGAAGATCGTATCGGTCTTCAACTTCCCCGTTAAATAGTCGTTGATCAGATTATCCGCGGCTGTGGCCCAGACCTGGCCGGAAGAGATGGCCGCGATTTTCACCGGAATCACTGTAATGTCGATACTATCGGGTACAACCAAAGACGGAGATTTGAGACTAAGACTTAACCGTTCATGGTTACTCGCTTCTCGCGCACTCGATTGCGCCCGACTAACCGGCGGGGCCGATTGCCCATGCGCGGAGATGCAAAAAATCAAACCGACCATCAAACTCGTTAACTTTTTCATAGTCTATCTTCCTTCCTGAAACCAAACCACTTTAGCCGAAAGCTCGCCTTAGAGCCCTCTTTTTTGTTGTTTGTTTGGCTAAAAACGGTTCTATTTCAATGCCTAGGGTAACCCTAGACTCTTTTCTTTTCTCTTTCTAGCAAACTATTGGATGATTGTCAATAGCGACTTAGGCGGTAATCCCTTCACCTTTTTTTCGCCCCGAGGACATTCTGCGACCAATGTACCGGCATTTTCAAAAGGATGAGTGAATCCCTGGAGCGAATCCTTTGTGAAAACGCCGGTACATTGGGAACAGA
>CAYIFO010000039.1:5248-6554 GCA_964362725.1 uncultured Candidatus Saccharibacteria bacterium | reverse complement strand
GGCGGCCTTACCGACAATGGTGTCATGCTTGGCGCCGTCACCGGCGGTTATGTCGTCTTTCGATACGACTCTTACCTTGTTTGGCTCGCCCTCAATAGAGAAGATCTGTTTGGTCTTCCCTTCGCTAATTAACTGCGTTTGCATTATATTTTCCTTTCTAGGTGCAATGGGAAGAATTCCCAAACCCAAATCAAAAACTACTCCTGGGACATGAGTAAGTCAAGGATCTTTTTCCTATACAACTACCCCTTAGTATTCAATTCCCTTTCAGCCCGATTGGCTATTTCGATTATCAAACCGATTTCTTTTATACTCAACTTCCTAGGTTTGAAATCCTTGACACAAAAAACGCCGATTGGACGATTGGTTTTTTGGTCGCGGAGGGCCACGCCGGCATAGAATCTGATGTAAGGAGGACCGACCACCGCCGGATTATCGGCGAACTTTGGATCGTTTCGGGTATCCTCGACGATGAATATATCGCTGGACAAAAGAGCGTGTCCACAGAAAGAGATCGAGCGATCACCTTGTTTCTGATCGAGGCCGTAGCAAGACTTGTACCATTCCCTGTTCTCGTCAATGATACTGATGGTCGAGATCGGCATATTCAAACTCTCGGCCGCTTCTTTGGTTAGTTTGTCAAAACGTTTCTCCGGCGCGGTATCCAAAATAGCCAGCCTATGGACCGCGGCCAATCGTTCCGACTCATTTTCAGGTATGGGAGCTGTTTGCATGTTGTTATGATTAGCCTGATAAAAAATCCTATTTCACTTAATGACTCTTTCAACTCCCACAAACATTTTGATTTCCCCATTGACCCCGAAGACCGGAGTGATCTGGAGCTTGGCTTTGTAAAGTGTCCCGTTCTTTTTCTGATTATTGACTATTACCATGATCGGTTTCTTCTTGATCTTGATCGTCTGCCACATTTTCTCATAAAAACTTTCGGGCATCTGATCACCCCAAAGCGAAGGTTTTTTGCCTAGAACTTCGATCAAGCTATAACCGGTAATCGTCTCGACCAGAGAATTGGCGTAGAGAATAAAACCTTCGGGATCGGTAACGATAACTTGGTCAAGCACTCCCCTGAATATGGAGTTGAGTGTTCCACATCTGACGCACTTGATTTCCAGGACGAGTTCTCTCTGTTTGCCACGAGCCAATAGCTTGCCGCACTCCAAACAACGAAATTCGTCGGATTTCTTATTTATTTTTGTTTTGAGCAGACCCACAGTAAATTGAACATGGATCTCGAGAGGGATCTCTTGCCCATAATTTTACAAAATCAGTCTGGAGGTGTCAATGC
>CAYIFO010000039.1:0-5148 GCA_964362725.1 uncultured Candidatus Saccharibacteria bacterium | reverse complement strand
TCCAAATCCGACGAGCAACAATCAATCATAAATTCCTTTCATTGGTTCAGATTAAAATTACCACAAGTGCAAAAAAAATGAAATCAGGAAACCGCTGGTGCCATTTTCGGCATCTTTCTAAGTATGACAAGACCAATGACAATAAAAATTGTCATTGCCAATGCCGCCGAACGATAGTTGAAAGAGTCGGCCTGCGGAGCCCAAGCGACGATCAATCCCCAGGATACCGGACCGACAAAAGTAGCAAAACGCTCCATAAAAGTAAAATAAGTATACGACTGATTGAGACTTTGAGGCGGAGTCAGGTGAGTTACCATGGCCCGGGTAACAGTCCAGACCGAGCCGAACAGAAAACCCATCAATACGGTTACCACAAAGAGAGATGGTAAGCTTTGTGTGAATGCCAATATTGGAAAGATGACAATCCAACCGGCCAATATGCCCATCAGAGTTTTCTTGAAACCGATCCGGTCAGCTATCCAACCGGAAAGAGGGCTACTAATGGCCGAGGTCACCAGGACTCCAAGCAGAACATAACTTTTGATCGAATCGTCGACGCCAAAAACCTTGTCCATGTAGATCGGAAAATTGTTAGCCGTTGTCAGAACCGCATCATTGAAAAAGAAATAGGCCACAAAAAAGCGGGCCAGATTAGGCGTTTTCCAAAGGTTTTGAAAAGACTTCCAGACATTTGTATATTCGGAAACAAGACTGATCGATCCCGTTCCAGCAACTTTTTCCTTCTTGAAAGTAACAAGTAGAGGCAAAGCAAGTACAAAAAAGATAATCGTGGCCGGCAGAAAAGCTTGGGCCCGACCCGGTTCTCCCCACAATGTCCAGGTACCCGTCACAAAAGGCAAAGCGATCAGGATGGCACTGATCTGTCCCAAATAATTACCGATTAGGCCATAGCCGGAGACGATACCCCGTTTTTCCAGTGGCGCCATGTCTGCTAGAAATGAATTGTAATAGATAAAGGAGGTCAGATAAACGGTCGTGGCCAAAGTGAAGAATACAGCCGCAAGAATATGGTACTCGGGAGCAAACAGAGCAACAGATCCCGTAATTAAATACAAGATTGCCGTAAGAACAGTTGATATTCTGATGCCAGTTACTTTGTTACCAGTCTTATCGGCTACAGATCCAAGGATCGGACCGACCAAGACAAAAAGCAGGCTGGCCACAGCCAGAGTTATATTAAACCAAAAATCCGAGACTCCCCTATCAATGACCAACCATTGCGAAAAATACAAAAAGAAAGCGATCATCACGATCGAATTGGCAAAATCATAGAGCGCCCAGATAAAAATCTTCTTTTTGTTCACATCCTAAGTCTATCAGAATTCCATCATTCACTCCATTCTACCAATCTCGCATTTTTCTTTTCCCTATACTACAATGGCCTCATGCCCATTTACCTCGCAGTTCTTAGCGTCATTATCGTCAGTCTTATCTCTTTGGTCGGCGTTTTCGCCATTTCCATCAAGGAAGAATTCATCAAAAAATACATTTTTCTTTTTATTTCCTTGGCAACTGGTGCCCTTTTGGGCGACGCTTTCATTCACCTCATACCGGAAGGATTTGAAAACATACCCAAAGCCACAACCTTTTCATTACTCATCATCGCTGGTATTATTCTGTTCTTCATAATTGAAAAGTACCTCCATTGGCATCACCATTATGAAAATGAGGACTTGAACGGCAATATCCACCCTGTCGGCAAAATGATTCTCTTTTCAGATGGCATCCACAACTTTATTGACGGCCTCATTATTGGTTCAAGCTACTTGATCAGCGTTGAACTCGGTCTGGCGACAACTCTTGCCGTTATTCTTCACGAAATCCCCCAAGAAATAGGCGACTTCGCCGTCCTTCTCCATTCCGGTTTTTCCCGAGCCCGAGCTCTCTGGCTCAATTTTGCTTCGGCTTCGGTTTCCATCGTCGGCGTTATCGCCGCCCTTCTTCTAGGCAATTATTCCGAGACCATTTCCGCCTGGCTCATCCCTTTTGCCGCCGGCGGTTTCATCTATGTCGCTCTTTCCGATCTGATTCCAGAACTTCACAAAAAGTCAGAAAATAATTTCTTCTCTCTCTTGCAACTGATTATGATCACTGTGGGCGTAGTGGCGATGTTGATGTTGCTGGGGTTGGAATGAGTTTTATTATATAACCCAATATGCCGAGCTGGAGCGTTGGAGTAATGCCGGTTTTAATAATAGGTATAATCGGCATCAATTCATTGTAGGCCCATCGCCCCGTTCCCAAGCCATACCATTCATTCAAAATCGCGATTATAATTCCGATAATAATCATCCAACTTTGATTCTTTAATGATGGTAGATAGACAAACAACAAAAGTATAATGACGATTAAGACGGCGTCAAAAAGCAAGGCTCGCAATAAGACATATTCCGTAATTCCGCCGCCCATATAATTGTCATAAAGAAATCTGTGTATATTTTCCCAAATCGTATTCAATGGGAGTAGTCTTTATCCATAGTGTTATTTTTCTGACTCTAGCCTTAACTTGAGTTGCAATATTGTTTCAATCTTCAACTTTGATTTTATCCATGCTTTTTGCTTTTCAGTTATAAGTTCCCCAATACCATTCAGAATATTGTTATCGTTCATTTCTTCCAGTTCTTTAATGCATTTCTGGAGAAAACCTTTGTACTGCATTCCCGTTCTTTTTTCCACAATTTCTTCATTTATGTCCCAATTATTTTTTGAGAAAAACCATACATCGAAAATATCACGATTCGTTTCGCCTAAGCGTTCATGCATCGCAACAAGTTTATTCGCAAACATGTCTTCCTTTACCATCACAAGCATAGAAACGCCGTTAAACGCACGAACTTCATATTTCGAACCGAATATTCTTCGATTTATCTCAATTTTTACATTTTGCGCATTCTCTTCTTTCTTGTCATATGAAAGCAAAAAGAGAAGATTGAACCTCTTTTTTTGAGCCTCTTTTACGGTCCCATATTTCTTTACAATTTTCTCAATTTTCTCAAAAACACTATTTTCTTGAGATTCATCGAGTAGGTCAAAATCTAAATCAACGGAAAAACGTTCCAGCCCATAAAACAAGTAAGCAGCGGTTCCACCCTTGAAACCTACATATGGACCGATAGTAGTATCTGAGTAAATATCAATGAGTATTTGCACAAGGATATTTTTATGTACTGAAGAATTTAATGTCATATTTATTTTGTAGCTTTATAGCGCTCATAATATCTCTGCACCGTTTTCGCCATACTCTTGTTATTATAAATCGGTAATATTTCAAATACCTTATCCCAATCAAGCGGAGAGAGATTGTCGAAGTAGTAATTCTTATTGCTATAAATGGTATCCAAAAAAGCCCTCTCCTTTGAGGCAATGGCGTACTCCCTTGTTTGATCCACTCCGGTCGGATTGCTTAAGATAGAATCTTTTATCTTTTTGAATGAATATGTTTGACCATCACACGATAATTCCCTCTTTACATATGAGGCGACAAAAATCTGACTGTAATACTGGAAGGTTATTCCAGCCGTCCCTAAAACAGTTTCAAAACTGACATATGAAGGTCTGAGAATTTTTGTGGCGAATTCATACTTATTGTAATTCTTATCTTTAGCATAAATACCACGACGAATACGAACAAGTTTCTTGGTTTTTACATAATAACTCAACCTTACTTGAGCAGCGCTTGTCTGCGCGTCACGCCAAAACAAAGCAACATCTTTCGTTGAAAAGACGGTGTTTTTTGATCTGAGCAAGGTCTCTAAATATTCACCTTTTTGAGCTTTTTTATACATATTAATACTGGAAGTTAGTTTAAAGCTAAGTTCCAGTACATATGTTACTATGATGAGGTTTGTAAAGCAAGTTTAAGTGGTTCTTTACATCTCAACCGGCAATGTAAACAAACTAGCCAAGGAACGGAAAATCGTCGAAGCGGTGAAATCGCCAATCGTCGTCGCTTTGAAAAAAGTCGGCACGATCACAGATGTCGCCGAAGACGCCACAAATACACCGATTCCTAGCCCTATGTCAGGCATGGACTCGTCGGTTATAAATAATACCTTCAGGGGTCATGATAGGTATGCATTTATGACCGTGCTTTGCGACCACGAATATTTGTGCGGAATACGAGAAAAAATAAGGCTTATTCAGCAGTTTCAGAGGGATGAAAAAGCGGCTGCGGTTTGAGCAGAAAAGTGATGATTTTTTGCCAATTTTGGCCATGACGATATTTTCGTACAAAAAAATTCCCCACCGCGCTGTCGCAGTGAGGATTTGTAGTTTTTCGACATTATCTTGAGCTCACCGAACGGCGAGCGTTTCGCTGGCGTACTCCAAGCCCTTGGGCTTGATGATGACTTTCTTGTCGCCATCTTCAACGTGTCCGGCACGAAAGGCTCGTAGTCCCAATTGCTTGGCAACATGAACCACGGCATCTGCATGCGTATCGAGAACGTAAAGCGCGAACCCGGCACCCATGTTGAGATTGCCGTACGCCTCTGTGTCATCGACCGGACCGTGTTCCTGCAGGAAGTCGAAGATCGGAAGCTGTGTCGGCAGTGTCTCAATCACATAGGTGAACGGCTGTGTGGCCCGCATAAGCTTGCGCCAGCCGTGGCCAGTGACATTCACTGCGTAATGGATGTCCACACTCCAGCATTGAGACAATCTTCGACGAGGCCGACATAGATGTGAGTCGGATCGAGAAGCGTCTCGCCGTAGGTGCGACCGTTAGAAAGCTTCGTCTGATACCCTTCGGGAAGTTTGTCGGCAATCTTCCTTGCCAGCGTGAGCCCATTGGCATGAATGCCTGAACTCTCGATAATGACGATGGCGTCACCATGGGCAATCTTGCGGCTCTCTATGAGCCGTTCCTTCGGCTTGATGATGCCGATCGCCGAACCGGAAAGCACCACAGCTTCGGGGACCACGACACCTTTGAGCGTTGGTGTTTCACCGCCGCCCCAAACGCATCGAGCCATGTCGCAAGCTTTCTTCCAGCCGAGAACGAGGGCGTGTGTGCGCTTCTCGTCATTGAACCAGTCTGAAGTAACGACCGCTAGATGCATAGCCACCGAAAGTGGCAAGGCACCGAGAGTAACGAGGTCGTTCACAATCATAGCAACCGTGTCCTGC
>CAYIFO010000038.1:0-7072 GCA_964362725.1 uncultured Candidatus Saccharibacteria bacterium | reverse complement strand
TGAAGACCGCGAGAAATCCGATAGGCCACCATTAGCACCGATTGGGGCGTCTCAAACAGATAATCTCCCGACTGGATTTTCTTTTGGCCACTCAATCCGACTGTCAAAGCTTTGAAAAGAAAGGTAGATTTAATGATATTATTTTGAGCCAGAATTCCGGCTGTCTGACTGATACCAGTGCCGGTTTTTATGGTTATAATCTTCCTTGCGGGAAAATTTTCTGGCGCGACAGAGTATACGACGAATATGATCATGGCCGTCACAAACAGCAAAGCCGTCATTATCGAAAGCAAAACAAAACGCTCTTTGAACAATTTCCAGACTTTCATTTTCATAATAAATCCTGAACTAGGTCGGCAAATTACCCGGGGCCTGGGCTTTCTTGGACGGCAAACGCTCCAAGGTCGGGGTTTGGGCGACCGAACCAGGGAAATGATAGATCGTGGCCAATTCTTCGCTATTCATGATGAGAGGTTTGGCCTTGAATGGCGCGTAGAAATATGAACGGCGTTTGTAGGCCATCAGAGCCTGCTTGCCATAACGATTGCGCCTCATATTCTTGTAATCAAGCCAGGGATCGCCCAGACGCGGATGCCACTTGTCGCTATTGGGTTTGAAACCGTTCATCCTCTCATCATTGAATTGTTTCATACTGGAGATAATGCCACCAACGCCGAAGGGTGTGCTGAATATGTCTTGTTTGGCAATGTAGAGAAATCTTATACCAACGTCGAATGGCAGTTTTGCCTGTCGACGTTCTATTGCCAGAACAACTTCTCTTTCACCCTCGGAAATAAGAGGCATTTTTGTATACTGAGTCTTTTCGTCTACAGTACCCGCCACTTTTGTATCTGGATCACGCTTTAATATACTGTTAATCTCTTTTTGTGAGCTATCCTTCCACGAATCAGTTAATTTAAAGAAATTCTCTGGTTTACGAGTGTCTTTCTTGTGACAGCGTACCAATAATTGCATCCAGACTTGCTGATTGGGACCAACACTTCCAAGAAATTCAAGAAGAGGTAACATCGGATCAACCTTGAATTCCTCCTTTGGGTCCTTGTCGAGACCGTAATCTACATAAGTTCTAATTGGGTAGACAGGCGATTTATTTGTAAACTGAAATTCAGCTGCAAAAATCCGAATTTCCTTAGGATCAAAGTGAACCGACCTGGTATAATCCTCAACCTCTTTGATTTCCATTTCAGGAAACTGGGAATAGAGGGCACCCATAACCGAAGCTATTCTGCTGGCTTCGGTCCATATATAAAACTTGACGACACCCTCGATCGAAGCCAGTTCAAGTGAAAACCAGGGACGAGTTTCCCCTTTCCAATATTGCGCGAAAAAACTACCATCGGAACTATTATGAATTGAGTTCAGAAAGATTTCCATAGCTTTGGGGGACTTCCAGGTTTCTTTGGGCAATTTGAGTTCGAGAACAGCATATTTCATGTTGACAAAATTTGTGCCTCGAACATAATCGACCCAGAGATCCCAAAAAATTACCGCCAAAAGCACCATCAAAAAAGGCGGGGCGAGGGCGATAAGAAACTGGATAGTCTCGGGTATAAAGGTTGACTGGAATATTTGGATAGTTGAAGAGACTGTCTGTTCAATGGGCATTGCATTATTATAGCGTCAAGCGAGGATTTGTGGAAGTTTTACTTACACATAATCCGAACGCAGACGATATATGAGCGAAGCGAATATAGCAGGAGTTAGGGTGTGGGGAGTAGGGGGTAGGTTTTAGGGTATAGAGATTTAAGCCTTGGCTTTTTCGACAATCGGCAGATATTTGCCATCTTTGTCTCTCTTGAAATATTTGGGGTTCTGGAGATTGACGACAATGGTGTTTTCCTTGACATAGCGCTCCTTCATGACCTTGTCGATAATCTCTTCCTTGGAAAGTGGACCGTTTTTGACCAAGACCGAACGGATAACATCGCGAACGACGCCGGGAGCGTAACCCCATTCGGCCAGAGCATAGAGACCTCGGCCGACTAGAACAAAACGGGGGTCTTTGATGAGCTCATTGTGAGTGGTGGCGACATGAGCTTTCTTATTGAACATCGTCGTGATCTGCTTGGCCACTTCCCTGAAATGGATCGGCGAACCGTGTTTCCTGATGACCAGGAAGGCGTAGTCGCGCATGCCCTTGGTCTTGACGTTGGGAGAATGGGCAACGCCCCAATCACCCAAAGGATTGCGGCCGATAGCCTTGGAGATAGCCAGCCAACGTTTGATGACTTCCTGATTTTTGTAGCGTTCGGAAACAGCTTCGAGATGATTGAGGAATTTGGCGATCATTTCCGTCTCGGGCAAAAGGTCCTGATTGCTCAAATTGGAATAAAGTTTACGAAGAGCCTCTTCGACCTGTTTGGCCAAGACTTCATTGACATGCCAGCGATGACGGAATTCGTCGTCTTCCTTGACCTTGCGGAAAGGTTCACCGACCACCAGCAGAAAATAGATATGATTTTGGAGGCTGATATCCTTGGAAACATGGCCCAGGAAATCATCTTCGACAACGACCCCTCCCAAAGAATGGAGAAGAGTTTCGAGCTCGGCGAAGACGGCCTTTTCGGCGGAATACTCTTCCGACTTGCGGATATTGATCAAGGCGTAATTTTCGATCTGGCGAACGCGTTCGCGGGTAATGCCGTAAGTCTTGCCGATGGCGTCAAGAGTCAACCTCTTGGTTTCCTTGCCCAAACCGTAGCGCTGGACTATGACATCGCGGGCCCGATCCGGGAGCGAAGACATCAGTCTCTTGGCGATCTGTTTTGGTTTGAATGAAATGATTTGTGTGGCCATGTTTTTGTTAATAATCACTCGTGCTTAATGCCTTATGTTTTATCACTGTCTTGTATCAAAGTCAATTATGTGGGCAATTGGGGAAAAACTCTTCCACTTACCATTTATCAACATTAACACTTGTGAGCTGTCTTTGTCAAACGATGACAACATTCACTAGCCTTTTGGGTACGACAATAACTTTCATCACCTTCTTCCCTTCCAGCCATTTCTTGACTTCCGTTACCGCCACCGCCTTGTTTTCCAATTCTTGATTTTTTGAATTGACCGAAGCCTGGAATGATCCGCGGATTTTTCCGTTAACTTGGACCATTATAGTTATTTCATCCTCGACTATCCGAGTCTTCTCGAATTTTGGCCACTCGGAAATATGGATAGATTTTTTGTTTCCCAAATCAAACCACAATTCTTCGGTGAAATGAGGCGTGAATGGCGCCAATAATTTGAGCAGAATCTCGTAATTTTTTCGGCTGATGACGGGCATCTTTTCCAATTCGTTGACGGCAATCATGAGCGCGCTTATGGCCGTATTAAAGCTTAGTTTATCGATGTCGCTGGTAACCTTTTGAATAGACTGATGAATGATCCGATCAGATTTCTTGACATCAGTCTGGCTTTGGTACACATCGACTCCCGTTACTTTTTCTTTCAGTTTCCAGACTTTTTCTATAAATCGCCTCGAGCCAACAATACTCTGCGTACTCCAGGCAATCTGTTGATCGAAGGGACCCATGAACATTTCATAGAGTCGCAGAGAATCGGCCCCGTAAGTCTCGGTGATCTCGTCTGGATTTATGACATTGCCGAAGCGCTTGGACATTTTGCGGCCATCTTCGCCCATTATGAGACCGACATGTTGCAATTTGGTAAAGGGTTCAAGTGTTGAAGTCACTCCGATATCGTAAAGGAATTTGTGCCAGAAACGAGCGTAAATGAGATGGCGGGTGGCATGTTCGGCTCCGCCGACATAGAGATCGACCCCACTTCTCTCACTATCGTGAGCTACGCGGGGCAAGCCAGCTCCCAGCCAGTAATCAATCTTTTTTTGGGAGGCCAAAGCCTTATTGTTTTTTGGATCAGTATATCGAAGGTAATACCAAGAAGAGCCGGCCCATTGTGGCATGGTATTGGTTTCCCTTTTGGCGGGTTTTTTGCAGACGGGACATTTGACATTGACCCACTTGCTTATAGCCGCCAAAGGCGACTCACCTGTGCCGGTCGGCTCGTATGATTTCACTTTTGGCAGAACAACCGGCAGGTCTTTTTCCGGCACTGGTACAATTCCCCGTCCAGCCGGATTATTAACCGCGCAATTCTCGCAATGTATAACCGGTATTGGTTCGCCCCAATAGCGCTGTCTGGAAAAAACCCAGTCACGGAGTTTGTATTTCGTCACCCATTGTCCGCCGACAAAAGAGGTTATTTCTTTCATTATTTCGGCCGAATTCTTACCCGTAAAACTGCCAGAATTGATCAGTAAACCTTGTCCGACAAAAGCCTCTTCTTTTCCCTTCAATCTATTCCAAAAGATGGGAGAGAAAGGTCTTGTTTCGAGAAATTCTTTCAAATTATTTTCTGTAAGCCAAATCGAATCATGCAGTGTCGTTTCCCTTTCAGACACTTCTTCTTTGTCACCGTTACGAAGTTCATAATAAACTGGCTGCAGTTCTGCAAGACGATTTTGTTTTGCGTTTGTTGAATAGAACCTGTAATAAATTGGGGTACCCAAGTTCTTTTTAAATACCGGATTCAAATAACCCGTTTCTCCCTTTATTTCACGTATACCAGCTTCTGTCTCATCTTCTCCTTTATCAATCCCTCCCGCGACCGCGACGACTGCATTTTGTCCGGCATCCGAATCAGCTTTTTTCTTTAGAAAAAGATATTTTTCCTCCGACCAGTGTTTTATAAAACATGCAACAGTTGGACGAAGTATTTCTGGTTCGTCTTTTCTCCACGCATCCTTACCCGCTTCGCTTACGAACAGTGGAGCAATAACGCCTTTTATTGGTAATCCAAACTTCTTGGCAAATTCCCAATCCCTCTCATCATGTGCCGGCACGGCCATAACCGCCCCGGTACCGTAATCCGGCAGAACATAGTCCGCCAACCAAACATGTACCTCTTCATTATTAGCCGGATTGACAGCCTTAATACCCTTCAATTCAACACCGGTCTTTTCTTTGCCAGTATCTGTCCTTTCAATTTCAGTTTTATTACTAACACTGTCAATGTAGGCTTCGACCTCGCTTCTATTTTCAGCAAACTTCAATAATTCCTGAACTAGTTTATGTTCGGGCGCGAGAACCACATAAGTCACCCCGAATAGCGTATCCGGTCTGGTCGTGAAGACTTCAATATTTTGCGATTCAATTTTGAATTTTGAATTTTGAATTTTAAACTTAATCAATGCTCCCTCGCTTTTCCCGATCCAATTCTTCTGAAGAGTTTTGATCGATTCTGGCCAATCGAGAAGGGGTTTGGATTTTTTTGTAAAATTAGCCGTCTCATTGGTATACATGGACCACATGTATTTTTGAGCCTCCGGAGTAATAAACTTTTCCATTTCCTCCCTGGAAACCCAGACTACTTCGTGAGTAGACTTTTCTTTTTCGGAGATTTCCACGCGACTGTCATTATTCAATTCGAAGTAAAGAACATCGAAATGGGCAAAACGATTCTCACCTTTCGGAATATGGAAAAACTTGGAATGGACTCTGCCTAGATTTTTTACCAATCTGATGTTTTGATAGCCAGTTTCCTCTCTTATTTCAGCAATGGCGGCTTGCTCAGCACTCTGCCCGCCTTCAATGCCACCGGTGATGAAAGTTTGCCAAGGAACCTTTTTCAATTTCAATCCTAGGTATTTGTCCTCCGACCAATGCTTGACGATGGCGGTAATGGCGTTTCTTTCCACGAATGGCAATTCGGTCTTGATCGCGCCAGGTTCAATGACTTGAAAAAAACAAGGTTCTCCGTTAGCGCTATGGGTTACCAGTGTTTTGTTGATATCTCTAACATCCAAATCCTCCAGCAACCTCTCGGCATAATCAGTAATTTTCAAAACCCACTGCCTCATCGGTTTCTTTTCGACCAAGGTTCCGCATCTCTCACAGCGGCCGCCTTCTATGTCTTCATTGGCAAGTCCCGTTTTGCAGGAAGGACACCAATTGATCGGTTCGTAAGATTCGTATGCCAAACCTTTTTTTAGCAATTGCAGGAATATCCACTGGGTCCACTTGTAATATGCCGGATCGGTGGTGTTGATCTCGCGAGACCAGTCATAATCGAAGCCGAGAATTTCAAGCTGTTTTTTGTACCTAGCGACATTCTTTTTGACCGAATCGGCCGGATTGGTTTTGGTCTTCAAGGCGTAATTTTCGGCCGGCAAACCAAAGGCGTCAAAGCCCATGGGATGAAGCACGGAATGACCCTGCATGCGCTTGTAGCGCGAAATGATGTCGGTGGCTATATAACCCTTGGGATGACCGACATGGAGACCTTCACCGGAGGGGTATGGAAACATATCCAAGACATAGTATTTCGGCTTTTTGCTATCCTCTTTTGACCGGAATATCTTTGAAGATTGCCACTTCCTTTGCCACTTGGTTTCGATTTTGGCGGGATTATAAACGGCTGGTTTTTTTTGCGTCAATTTGACACCTTTTTTATTAATAGGCTTGCTTTTTTTCATAGGGCAATGATAACTCAAAATGTCTTAAGTTACAAAAGGACCGCTCGTAAATACGGGCGGTCAAATTCATTTTTTGCATTTTGTCTCGCTCCTATTTCAGAATCGTATCGATTAGGAACCAGAACAAAAGAAGCAGTATTATACCGGCCGTGACGATAAGTCCGGCTACTCCGCCGGATGCTTTCCGAGCAGTGCCACATCCGCTCGAAGTGTGATGAAGCTGATGTGCTTGAAACGCACACTGTATCTGCCGATCGGTCGGCAGATGTTGAGAATTTTTAAACATAATTACCTCGTTGATTGTTCCGTTCCGGTATGACTTTAGCATAAATATTTCTAACAATACAGGTTGGCTATGTGATAAACTTATATTAGAAAGGAGCTGGATTAGGAACAGGAACGGAGTCGGTATGGGTAAAACAATGTAACAAAACAAATAGTATTCTGGCCAAACGCACCGAGTGGTGCGTTTTTTATATTCTAAACTCGATAAGACCACCATCTTGGAGCTTGGTGAATAATCTCCATATCAAGCCCTTTACCCAATGATCACATTGTTCT
>CAYIFO010000037.1:0-7092 GCA_964362725.1 uncultured Candidatus Saccharibacteria bacterium | reverse complement strand
CAATCGGGATTGAAATCAATAGCGAAGTTGTGTTGTGAATATTTATAAAGGCGGACGGGGTGAGATTCGAACTTATGAAATGTTCACCACAGTGCGGAGGGGACAGGACTCGAACCTGCAAGGGATTGCTCCCGGCGGTTTTCAAGACCGCTACCTTACCATTCGGTACACCCCTCCGCACTATAATGAACAACTTATATTATTTTGAGCTGTGCTCCTCATAATGGCAATTTGGACAGACAAGCTCGAGGTTCTCTAGTCGGTTGTCATGCCGATTTCTATTCTTATGATGGACTTGTAATATAGCATATTTGGAATAATTACATCGTTCACATTTTTTACCACGACTATCAAATAATTGAATTTTGAGATTTTGTTGAGATTTGGCCTTGTCTTTTGGTCGGCCGATCTTGTATTTTATACCTGCGCGGTATTTATTTGAACACCCTCTGCCACAGGTAATTCGATTGAAACCAGCCAAAATCGCTTTTCCACAGATTACACAAGGTTTTTCTTTTCTGCAAGCAATCCCATAGCATTTAAGGCTACAAAACACTCGGCCTTTACTTCTGGTGATTTGGACAGGTCTTCTATATACAGCTTTATTACACACAATACACCTTGTGTTTGTCCTTCGTTTGTATTTCTCAACCATTCTACCAGTATACCTTTTGGACTGAATTACTCATACCTTGATTCTTTTATATTTATTTAATGTTAGAGTACAATGCTTTCATGAGAATATTAGGCATCGACTACGGTTCCAAAAGAGTGGGGGTGGCGCTTTCAGACGAAGGGAGGCAGTTTGCTATGCCATTGTCAGTCATTGCCAATACGTCCGATCTGGTGACCGAGATAGAGAAGATTGCCAAGGACAACAATGTCAAAGAGATTATTTTGGGTGAATCGCGCAATTACAAAGGTGAACCGAATACAATATTGTTGGACAGCCTGGAATTCAAGGAAAAAATGGAAACCAAAGGTTTTGTTGTGACCTTTGAACCAGAATTCATGACCAGTATTCAGGCTGGGCGCTTCCAGGGCAAGACGGATTTGCTTGATGCTTCAGCGGCCGCTTTGATATTGCAGAGCTATTTGGATAGAGAGAAGACAAACTGATAGGTTATAATAAGGCAATGATCACTTACGACGATTTCAAAAAAGTGGAGATACGGGCCGGAAAGATTCTTTCGGCCGAAAAAGTCCCGGAGACTGATAAGCTCCTCAAACTCTCCGTTGATTTCGGGGAAAAAGATGAGACTGGTCTGGTCAAGCCCAGACAAATCGTTTCGGGTATTGCTCTCAAATTTCCCGACACGGCCTCTTTGGTGGGGAAGATTTGCATGTTTGTGACCAATCTGGAACCGAGGATAATTAAAGGCCTGGAAAGCAACGGCATGCTCTTTGCTCTATCGACTCCGGACGGGGCTTTTTCTTTGCTTGAGCCCAATAATACGATTCCGCCCGGGACGATGGCTATATAAACAGTATGGACTATTCTTTTATACAATTACTGACCGATCCGGAGACAATCATAAAAACTCTGGGTTTTATCGGGGTTGTAATAATAATTTTTTTGGAGACCGGGGCTTTTTTCGGTTTCTTTTTTCCTGGAGACTCACTACTTTTTACTGCCGGCTTTTTCGCCTCGCAGGGCTATCTACCTTTCGTCTGGCTTCTTGTCGCGACTTTTGTGGCGGCCGTTCTGGGCGATAGTCTGGGTTATGCCTTCGGAAAAAAAGTTGGCCCGGCTATCTTCAGTCGGGAAGATTCGATTTTTTTTAATAAGAAGCATATTTTCAAAGCCGAGGAATTTTATAGGAAACACGGCAAGAAGACGATTATTCTGGCCAGATTCATGCCAATCGTTCGAACTTTCGCGCCAATAGTGGCCGGTATCGGACGGATGGACTATAAAATATTTCTGTTTTTCAATATCATAGGCGGATTTCTTTGGACCTGGCTCATGCTCTGGCTCGGCTATGGACTGGGCGCGCTTATCCCCAATCCCGATCGTTATATTTTGCCTGTCGTGCTTGTGATTATCCTGACTTCGGCTTTTCCGGTTTTGAGGGAGATTTGGAAGGGAGTGAAGCGCGGGTTATAATGAGACAATGCACACTTCGCTGTTCTTCAAACTTTTTCCACCGCCGAAATTCATGTTGATGAAACATGCTGGCCTGGATATTTCCGATGACGCCATTCGCTGTCTGGAATATTCTGGACACCATTTTCCCAATCTAAAGATATCCAGACACAGTTCGGTGGCTATTCCCGATAAAGTCGTTGGTGGCGGAGAAATAAACGATGAAAAGGCCTTTGATGCTTTACTCGACAAGTTTGACAAAGAAAATAATCTTTCATATGTCAAAGTCTCGATTCCGGAAGAGAAGGCCTATCTCTTCCAGACCGATGTTATGGGCAAAGATCCGCTTTCGATCGCCCAGAATGTCGAATTTAAACTCGAGGAGAATGTTCCCTTGTCTGTCAGCGATGCAGTTTTTTATTTTGATATCTTGCCTATGTCGGTGACCGGTGGTGCTTTGCGAGCCAGTGTGTCCGTCGTGCCACGGGTTTATGTGGAAAAGATCATCGCTAAACTGAATAATTGTGGCATGGTACCGGTGGCTTTTGAAGTCGTTCCCAAATCGATCGCCAAGGCGATTATTCCGGCCAATTCGACCAGCACGATCATGATCATTCATGTCATGAACAATAAAACGGGCGTTTATATCGTAGCCGGCGGAGTGGTCTGCTTTACCTCGACTGTGGCTTGGGGTGGTCGGCCACCAGCCACCGGAGCGATGCCGAACATTGACATTCTGACCAAGGAAATCGGCCGGATAGCCACATACTGGGTTTCTCACGGCATCGCTTCTTCGGAAATAAAGCAAATTCTCCTGGTCGGTGGCGACGCTCCAAAATATCAAAATGAGATCAAGGAAGCGGCGGCCGGATTCGGATTGACGGTCGGCATCGGTAATGCTTGGAGCAACTCCTTCTCATTAGATCATTACATCCCAGCCATTTCCAGGGAAGAGTCGCTCGATTATGCCGTGGTGGCCGGCTTGGCCATGGAACTCTAAAACTATGCGTCACACCCTTTTACCATTACCGGAAAGAATCGCCCTAAGAAGGGAGTATTACATCCGTGATCTTATAGTTTTGTTTTTTATGCTATCTTTGGCTATTTTGGTCGGGGTCGCTTCTCTTTTCCCGGCTTTTATGAAGGCCGAGATCGAAAAAAACCAGATCAAGAATACCGCGACGACTTCGATCAAGGATACAAAAGATTCGGAGCTCAAGAGTATTCAGTCCAATATGGTCAAGTCGATGGCTTTGCTCGAAAGTCTCTCCGAAGAAAAACAACCGGCCAAATTATCGGCCCTGGTCGCCGGTCTTATAAGCATGAGGGGCGATCTCAAGTTCAGTGCCATTTCGGCCACCAAAATTTCTTCTTCGACGCTGGCCATGACTATCCAAGGTTTGGCCCCAACTAGAAATTCCTTGTTGCTTTTCAAGAAAAATTTTGAAGTGGCCATGCCTGGCAATAAGGTTGATTTGCCAGTTTCGGAATTGGCCAAGAGCGCCAATATCCAGTTTTCAATCCAGCTTGCGGAAAAACTGCCATGAAATCCAAGAATGGACACAAATTGTTGCTTGTCTTTGCCTTCCTAGTCATGGTTTTTGTTGCCGGGCTGTATGCTTACATGTATTACATGATTGATGTCTCGATCACCAAAGTTTCAAATCTTAGGGCGACGATCGAGGCCAGTGATCTCAATCGCGTCAGGGAACAGAGTTTTCTGGAGGCCTACCAAGCAACAGCGGCGAAATGGGTCAGATTACCGGAATTCTTCGTTCCGTCCGGTCAAATTGTGGAATTTATCGAAGCGGTTGAGTCTTTAGGCAAAGAAAGCGGGAGTAAAGTCACGCTATCGTCCCTTGATGCCGACAATCTAGACTCGGCCACGCCGGGAAAACAGGGAAAAGTCAAAGTTCATGTCAATGCCCAAGGGTCTTGGTCGGCGGTCATGAAGGCTCTGACCTTGGCTGAAACATTACCTTATGCTATTTCCGTCAATAATTTCCGTGCTTCGGTTGGAGGTGATTTGGAAAGGGAAACACGGGCCAAAGCCTCCACGACCAAGGAAGTTTCCAAAAAAAATTGGAACCTGTCCTTCGATTTGGAAGCCAAAATGATAGCGACTCCACCGACTGACGCAAAACTTGTTCAATAAAATAACGATATGTTTCATTTCAATAAAAAAAATAATGGGAAAGATAGGCCAAATTTGGGTCGAGGCTTTTTTGGTTTGATCGGTCGAGATCCTCGAGTTGACTGGGTTTCCATTGTCGCGGTTTCATTTATAGCGACAGTTGTTTTGGTGGCTTTAGGTCTGGTCAAGTATTATTTCTTCGAAGCCGATCTTTCCAAGAAAGCCACGCCGGTCAAGAAAGACCTTTCTCAATCGCTCAATGCCGAGGCTTTGGACAATGTCCTCAAGGGATTTGAAATTCGAGCCAAGCTACATAATGATCTGCTTCGTGGTTATATTGGTCCCAGTGATCCGTCATATTAAATATTTGAAAAATTTGACTTTCATTTTCTTTCCGATATGGTAACTTGTTTATACCCCCTTGTAGCTCAATGGATAGAGCAGTGCTCTTCTAAGGCATTGATGTAGGTTCGATTCCTACCGAGGGGACTTGATCGTTTCTTTCTGCGGGAGCCTACCGCTCATAAAAGGCATTATGTAGGTTCGATTCCTCTCAGGGGGACCGAGATATTATTGAGTATCGGGAGCCTACCGCTCATAAAAGGCATTATTTTTTATAGACTTAACACATCTTACCACCGATAACTTTTCAGTATCTAATACTAAGTCAGAATATTTTCTTGTTGGCTCAATGTACTTTTTATGCATTGGCAGAAGAACTTTTTCAATATATCTAGCATTCTTGAATTTTGTCCTTCTTTCAACTCTCGTTTTATCCTTTGCAGAAACGAAAACAAGTAAATCAAGTAGTTGTCTTATAGATTTTAGATGGAAGAGTAAATAACCTTCTACAATCAGAATTCTGCTAGGACGAAAAACTATTTTTTTTGGTGACTTGAGATTTTTTTGATCCCTGTGAGTAATAATTACTGATTTTCCGACTTTTAATTTTTTTAGATTTGCCTCAAATTTACTCCAATTTACAGATGATGGATGATCCCAGTTTTTTATTCCATCAACAAGACGCAATTTTTGTCCAAATTTTTGATAGTTATCCAAACTCAATACAGATGCTTTTCTTCCGAATTCCTCTTTAAGAGCTATTGCCAAAGTAGTCTTTCCTGAACCAGAACCTCCAGCAATGCCGATGATAAATGGGGTCATAATTTTTCTGATTATTTTCACACTATACAATAATTTTATCATTTTACAATCATTCTGTATTTTGAGCGTGACGGAATTCGTCGTAGAGCATACAACTAATTTCACATCGCTTTTATGAGGCACACTTCAGTGCGCGATGAGGGATTCGAACCCCCGACCTTCGCTGTGTAAAAGCGTTGCTCTACCACTGAGCTAATCGCGCGACTTGTAACTCTCATAGACTAGCGTATATTGGAGTTATGGGCAATGAAAAAATCCCGGAAATAACGATCCTTTATGAGGATGACGATTGTCTGGTCGTGAACAAACCGGCCGGACTGATGGTCCACTCGGACGGAAGATCAAAGGGGCCTTTTTTGACCGATTGGATAAATGATAAGTATCCGGAAGCCAGAGAGGTCGGTGATCCGATGACGGATGAAGAGGGGAAAGCAGTCGATCGGGGAGGGATCGTCCACCGGTTGGATCGGGAAACCTCGGGGGCGATCATTGTCGCCAAAACCGCCACTGGTCACGCTCATTTGAAAAAGCAATTTCAAGATCGGACGATCAAGAAAAAATACCTGGCTTTTGTTTGGGGGGACATCGAGGAGAAGTTCGGTCTGATCTCAAGGCCGATCGGACGCTCGACCAGTGATTTCCGCAAATATTCAGCCCAAAGAGGAGCTAAAGGTCTTTTGCGTCCGGCCGAGACATATTGGACAAAGAAAGGTGTTGGTGTACCAAAAGACGAAGAAGGACACATTGGAAAAATAACCTATATTGAGGTTGAACCAAAAACAGGTCGGACACACCAGATTCGCGTGCATATGAATGCTTTTCACCATCCAGTTGTGGCCGATAAGCTATACGCGCCAAAAAGACCGCTTATTTTGGGTTTCAAGCGTCTAGCCCTGCATTCAAGCTCGATCGAATTTGTAACTATTCCAGGCAAAAAAATGGCAGTGATGGCACCGTTACCGGAAGATTTTCTTGAAGCGCAAAAGCGCTTGGGTCTTGAATCTTAACGGTCGCTATGATAAGGTATTTCCACTATGGCAACCAAGATAGTCACGCCCGTCAATATTTCCGAACGCAAAAAACTGGCTCTTCGAGCTGGTGATACGGTCCGTGTCTGGCAGAAGATCGAGGAAGAGAAAGGTCGTGTCCGCCTCCAAGCCTTTGAGGGTATTCTAACGGCTCGCAAACACGGGTCTGAAGCTGGGGCGACTTTCACAGTTCGCAAAGTCGTCGACGGTGTGGGTGTTGAACGCATTTTCCCGCTCTATTCTCCGATGATCTCCGAGATTGAGACCATTCGCCGTTCCAAAGTCCGCCGAGCCAAACTCTATTTCATTAGTCGCAAGGCTGCCAAAGAGATTCGTCATAAGATGAGGAGGATCTTGGCGATGAAAGATGAGCCGGAAACAGTGACTCCTGTCGAGACTTCTATTCCAGTCGAGACTGCCAAAGAAGAGGTAAAATAAAATACGGACAACCCGTATTTTTTGTAAGACAAATCCTTGTCCTTATCACAAGGTGGTTGAAAATAGTCAAAGCATTAGCTATGATTGGCAGGTTCTTGAATTGAAAATGCGCGGGTGGCGAAACTGGTAGACGCACTACCTTGAGGTGGTAGCGCCCATTAGGGTATGGAGGTTCGAGTCCTCTCCCGCGCACTGATGCTTATCTTGGTGGATAGATAAGATTACAAACATAGTACACAAAT
>CAYIFO010000036.1:0-7258 GCA_964362725.1 uncultured Candidatus Saccharibacteria bacterium | reverse complement strand
GGAGGCCACGGCGAGAATCGAACTCGCGCATAGCAGTTTTGCAGACTGCTGACTTACCACTTGTCTACGTGGCCGAACCCTGTTTATCCTACAGCTTTTTTGAGATGGAGTCTATTCGTTGACGGTTCTTTTCTCCAAGATCAATCCGGACTTCGAAATAGGGCACGCGGCCCAGGCGGGAATTTTCGCGGATATATTCCTGCAAATCGCTCAAGCGACGGTGGATAAATTCTAAGGCGTCTTGCTCTTTTTCTTCCGGTAAGACGGTGATCAGAATGACAGCTTTGCCGCCTTTACTTTGCAGTTCAACATCAGTAATGGTGATCAGCGACAAGCGATTGGATTCGCGCGAGAAAAACTGGGCGGCCAGCTCTCGGATAATCTCTTTTATTTTTTGGTCTTTTTGGGTCATAAACTTAAACTTTCTCGACTATCCTTACCGCCTCGATCCTATCACCGACCGCTATCTCAACCTTGGCTTCGACTAACATACCAAATTCGAATCCTTCAGCCACCGACTGGACTCGGATCTTCTTGGATTGTAGTTCCCGGATCTTGCCTCGTCCGACTTCGGTTTCGCGGCGCATGATCCGAACATCGTTGCCACTTCCGATCTCTCCTGTCTCGCATTTACCGCCGATGACTTGGCGGTCTTTTTCTTTGGAAAAGACTGCCAGGATCTTGGCTCGCCCAGTCATCTCCTCGATGTATTCCTTGGGGATTTTGGCAATGAGCGAGTCATTGACGAATTTGGATAGTTCATAAATAATCGTAAAAGATTGAACCGAAAGGGGTATAGCCGATCTCTCGATGATCGCTCGTGCCTTGTTATCCGGTTCAGCATTGAAGCCGATAATCATGATCTTGGGATCGCCCTGGGCAATCTTCACATCATTTTCATTGATATTACCTATTCCTTCGGCTACGATCTTGAGCTTGACCTTATCGTGACCGATCTTGGCCAATTCATGCTTGACTCCTTCCAGACTGCCCACAACATCGGCTTTGATAATAATCGGTAATGTAACGATTGTCGGTTCTTGGTGAGAAGTCTTATCGTCCTGGCTTTCGGTTTTGGGTATGGCGGCTTGTTTTCTTAATTCAAAGGCTTGATTTTTGGCTAGTTCCAAACTGTCGGCTTTTATTTTTGTATCATTTTCCTCGGCGTTTTGCTCGGCTTCTTTCTTGTTTTTGATAATTATAAACTTGGCTCCGCAGGTCGGTATGATATTCCAGCCAAGGATCCGGACAGGCATCGAGGCTTGAGCCTTTTCGATCTTTTCTCCCTTGAAGTTTTCGATAAAACGAATGGGTGTCAGAGCATTATTGGCGACGGCGTAAGCACCTGTTTCCATAACTCCGTTTTTGATAAGGAGAGTGGCCGAAATGCCTTTGCGATTGTCCAGGGTTGATTCGATAACAATGCCCGAGGCCGGCACGGATAAGTCAGTTTTAAGATCGGCCAATTCAGCAACCAAGACAATCATTTCCAATAATTCAGGAATGCCCTGACCGGTTAGGGCCGAGATGGGTAAGCAGGGAACATCGCCACCCCAACCCTCAACATAAATTTCGTTTTCACCCAGGCTTTGCTTGGTCTTTTCTATATTGGCATTGGGTTTGTCGATCTTGGTAATGGCTACTATGAAAGGGATCTTTTCGGCTTTTATATTGTTGTAGGCTTCTATTGTTTGCGGTTTGACTCCGTCTTCACTTGAAACAATGAGAATGGCGATGTCGGCCGCCTGGGCGCCTCTTTCGCGGATATTACAGAAGGCTTCATGGCCCGGAGTGTCCAGGAAAGTGACGGAATGATTTTGTTTATCAGCCGAAACAAACTCGACTTGGTAGGCTCCCACATGCTGGGTAATGCCTCCAGCTTCGCCAGCTACTATATTGGTTTTCCGCAGATAGTCGAGAAGAGTAGACTTGCCATGATCAATATGGCCCATGACCACGACCACGGGCGGACGACGAACCAGGTTTGTCTTGGTTTGAGCGATCATATAGTTAAATTCCAGTCTAGCAGGAAAAGGTAGTATTGACAATGTGAAATTGAGATTGTAGGCTCAAGGAAGATTAAACAAAGGAAAAAAATGCAATATCAAGTTATTAGTCTCAGAATATTTGGATTTGGTTCATTTGCTCACGATTTAAAAGATTTTGCGGAGTCACTTGGTAAGAATCCTGAGATTTATGGACACGTCAGCGTTGAAATAATCGACGGTAAATCCCAAGAGCCGTATTTGGAAGTAACTTCAAATTTTCTCTCAAACTCCGCGGCTGTATTTCTTCAACACATGTGCGCAATAGTTGGTGGTGTTCGGACAGATTACAAAACGAATTTCCGCTTGGTGGCTCAATTCAAGAAAAATCAAGAAGCCACCCAAATTCCCAATTTTCTGACATACAAACAGACGGTTACTTCTTAAACCTAAAAGAAGAAAACAATATTCCAAACAGAATAGAAGGTGAAATACCCTTCTTTTTTTATTTCTATACTAGACTTTCTTTATACTTTCTTTCGCCTTCTCCAAAGCCTCTTTCTCTTCATCAGACATCTCATGTTCCGAAGTATTATTTTTGACCGGTTTGGCGAAGATACTGACGCGATCGCGGGAATAGAGGCTGGAGATGATAACACCGTCGCCTACTTCGCTTAGAAAAGCTGTGGCGAAACTCTGATTGCCGCCGGAGCCATCGCCATGAAAAGGGTTGAAACGAACGGTGCTCACGGTCTGGACACTTCTCTTCAGTCTTTTTTCGGCTTCGGCCAGGTAAGTCTCGATTTCACCACGGAATTTCTGGAGATCTTTGAGATCAATGGAGACTTGTGAAAGAGAGTCGGCAATATTATGAGCATCGACATGGATCAGGAATTTCTTGAGTTTGAGGTGTATAAGAATCACCATGATGAGCAGAATTACGGTAATAAGACCCAGAATAATGAGGGCTATAAAGAAGGGGTTGGTGAGGGTTATGTTGGTCATATGTGAATTATATCAGAAGAGAGTGTATAAGTGATTTGTTAAAGGTGTGTGTTAGTTATACAATTATGCTCATGTTTATTCCTTGTTCGTTTCCCAAACAATATCTCTACAATATCACTTTCTATTCTGCAATCATTCTTGTTTTGCTATTGTTTCCATTATTTTCTCAAGCCAAAACCGTACAGATTTTTCGTACTGACAACAATCCGTGGGCCAGCGTCATTGAAATTCCAGCGGGTACCAAAATTCAAAATATTGAGATATGCGCCACTCCGGAAGAATTGAAAAGAAAGGATTATTATCCCAATGGTCTTCAGAGTTTTATCGCCAAACAGGATAAAGTCGGAGCATGTAACTATGGATTGCTCAAAAAATCAACATTGGAAGAGGAAATTGTTGATGTAAGCAATGTTATTGCTGAAATAAAAAAAAGAATTGCAGTTTTAGAAAATACTATCGCTAGTCTGACAAAACGTCAGGAAAATGGTAATGATCTTACTAACTTTAAGGTTTATGCCATCCCGTCTGGAATTTTTGATAATAAAAGTTATGACATGACCAGCAATTACAAGATGCAATGTATGGTCTCGACCATGAGCGGTCGATTGGAAATCGTGACTTTGGGCAATCATTCTCCAGATAGAATATTGACTTACAATCTGATGTCTGATAAACAATTAAAAATTCTTCTGGCTTTGGCTGATACTAATAGAGAAACTTACGAGTGGCTTCAGAATAAAATTGCAAAACTGGAACCAGAAGAAAAACTCGGTAAACTTGCCGGCATACAGTTTGGTATGAAAATAAAGAGTATGGGAAAAATCGGCGCAGATAATACTTTCGCTATCTTACCTGAGGACATCAGTAAATTCAGCGATCTAGACAAACTGAAACCGGCAGAAGTCAATAATACTCTAGCAGTTAGTTATATTCTGGATAAAAATAATAAGAAACAATATGTCGAAGATATTCCCGAATGGATCGCAAAGTGGTTTGATATCAAAGACATGGCTATGGTTAATTTTTCCATCGGAGACATAACTTATAAAGATGCCAAATTACCGGAGTCGCGCTTGTTGGTGGATATGAAGGAGTCAACAGAAAAACACCTGAAAGACTTGAAGGAAAAAAGAGTGGAATTCAATGACATTCTGACCAAGCTCAAGACTAAGCTAAATTCACTGAAGAAGGTAAATTATAATTGCGGAGAATAATCGTATGAAGAAATCTTTTATTGCCAAAACCGGTTTATTATTGAAGATGTTTGTCATTGGAATTGTGTCATTGCTAGTGATGTTATTTATCCCGACAGGAAGTAAGGCCGATAGCAACATAACGAACAATCGGTACTTACCTGACTCCGATTGGTCTACAATCTTTTTTACTTCAGAAATGTTGGGAGGAACAGAAAATCCCGATTATGGTTTGAGCATCTCGGATTACATTTTACCAACCGCAATCGATATTTCGGATTCGTCTGCAACACTGACCAGTATTGCTTACGGGAGCGAAATATCTAAGCGAGGTTTTGAATATGGTCCTTCTTCGGCTTATAGCTTCGTAATCAGTCAAACAGGTTCCAATCTGACTGGCCGTTTCCAGATAAAAGTATCAAATTTGATTTGCGATACCCTTTACCATTACCGAGCATTTGCCGAAAATGCTTATGGCAGAGGACATGGTGAGGATTTTATATTCGTGACCCAACGCTGTCCAGTTATGCAAATGTCTGTGATACAACCAGAACCGAATGTGGATACTTCTCCCGACTCATCTACCATTGTTACGCCGGATCCGGTGACAAAATATAATCAAAATTTGCTCACCCCAACTCCCACTCCAATAACCTCTCCGTCAGCAGTCTATTCACCAGTTATTTCTCCAACCTATACTCCAACTCCTACTCTGGTACCTAATAATTCTTCTAAGCCTGTTCCAAGCCCAACCATTTATTTTACTCCTACATCAAGTCCCTCTCCTACGATTTCAAGTACAGCCTCTCCTTCTCCAAGTCCTACCTCTGGTCAGTTGCGAACTAATGATGGTAAGCATATTGGATTCGAACTGTCTTCAACGGAAAAACAAAATCTTCTATCATTACTTTTGGCCGCGCTAGAAAGATATTTAGCCAATTCACGATAAACTTGCATTATTTTCAATATGTTCAATCTTTTGAATTTCTTTAAACACCGCATATATCTCGACTATGCCTCGCTGACCCCTGTCGATAAACGGGTTTTGCATAAGGTCAAAAAGTATTCAAGCCCCAAATACGCCAACCCCTCTTCCATTTACAAAGAAGGAGTTTTAGCCAAAAAGGCCATGAATGAGGGGCGAGCCAAAGTTGCCGGTTTCATTCAAGCCAGGCCGAGTGAGATCACTTTCACTTCCGGTGGTACCGACTCCAATAACCTAGCTCTTTTGGGAAGTATAGAATCCTTGCGACAAAAGGGGGTTCCATACGAAAAAATGCATATTATCGTGAGTGTGATCGAACATTCTTCTATTCGCGAGATCGCCAATTATTTGAGCTGTAAAGGCGTAGCGGTGAGTTGGGTGGCGGTTGATGAGAGAGGTCGGACCTCTCCGGAACAAATCAAGACATTGGTCAAACCCAACACGGTTTTTGTGTCGATAATGACCGTCAATAACGAGATTGGCTCGATCCAACCTATCCGAGAAATAGCCAAAGTTATTAGAGATTTCCGTAAACATAATTCCAAGTCGGACTTTGATTTCCAAGACTTTAAGTATCCAATTTTCCATACCGATGCTTCGCAAGCCGCTCTTTATGAGGAATTGAATGTCGAAAAATTGGGAATTGATCTGCTGACTCTTGATGGAGGCAAAGTCTACGGTCCGCGGGGGATCGGTGCTCTTTATATCCGCCAAGGTACTCCGATTGTGCCTATTATTCACGGAGGGGGTCAGGAGATGGGAATGAGGTCGGGAACTGAAAATGTAGCTTCGATAATGGGACTAGCTAAGGCTTTAGAGATTGCTTCATATGATAAACGGGCAGAGAGATCCAGAACTTGGCAATTACGCAATTATTTTCTCGAGCAGTTGAAGTTGATCCGGCCAGGTATTACGATCAACAGTTTATCAAAGTCTGACTTCGAAGATCCTCCATCTTCTAAATCCGGTTTCGCTATAAGTCCGCATATTATCAATGCTTCCATCCCCGGTATCGACAATGAATTTTTCGTTCTGCAATTGGATGCCAAAGGCATTGCTTGTTCAACCAAAAGTTCTTGTCTGGGTGATGAGGATGAGTCCTATGTTTTGAAGGCCATTGGAGCAGATAGTAAGACTTCAGTTAGGTTTTCTCTGGGGAGATGGACGACGAAGGGGGAGTTGAAGAGGGTGGTCAAGGTTATAAAAACCATACGTACAATTTGACTTATAATTTATCACGTGTTAATCTTCATGCAGATAAACGGTTGTTTAGGAATTGATTCTAGTCAGCCCCTACCGTTTCTGTGTGGGATAACACCCACACTCAATTTGGTGAAATGATTTGGCTAAAATCCCTCTGATTCGAAACCCCTTTTGCCAGATCTTTTCACCATGAATTTGCGGGACAATCCGCATGGGGGAGAGTTTATTAAAGCCATTATTATTGGATAAGCATAACTCTCTCCCGCTTTATTCTTTGTAATTTTGGACGGATTATTCATAACCTGTTTCTAGGAGTTATATATTCGTCCCATCGAGGGGGTTTACTGTTACAATGTTTCTAAGCCTAGGTTAACCCTCTCGCGAAATTTAAGGTTAAACATTTTGGTCATTAAGGCTCTGATTCTAGCAGTCATGTACCAGAATATTTTACCCGCTTTTTGTGAGACGGTTTGGTTATGACGAATCTGTTCCTGGTAAGAAACTACCAAATCGATCTCATTTATTTGGGTAAAGAGTTGGTTAATCTGTGGTTAGTCATGCAATAGTCATACCAACTTAACATTCAATTCAAGCGGAACGACTTGGTTAGAGTAAAAATGATTCTGGAGAGAAACTACTAAGTCGTTCCGCTCCATTTTGTTCTCTGTGATTTACGGAAGCAATTCCGTGGTGGGGCTAAAATGATAATGGTACTAACTGCGTTGTGCCTCACCAAATTTGCCAGGATGATTTATGTTGTGATTGTTTCTATTTTCCGCCTAATCATCTCAGGCTTGGGTAAGGATATATTGGAAGTGTTCCTATCGACCATCTTCCTTGCCCACCTCTCAAAGATTTTAATATAAGATTGGAATTGAAATTTTTGA
>CAYIFO010000035.1:0-7639 GCA_964362725.1 uncultured Candidatus Saccharibacteria bacterium | reverse complement strand
GCAGACTATTGGATTCATAGTCTAGACGTATCTCAAGCGTCGCACGAGTTGGCTGCGGGACTTGGATTCGGACCAAGATTTTCGCTTTCAGAGAGCGACGTGCTACCTTTACACCATCCCGCATTGTTAATATTTTCTGAATCTCAATAGTTTAATACATTGTTCTACTTCAGCTTTCCTCGACAACTGAACATCGCTACCCGAAACATGCGGATAAAATCCAAGTCTAATCAGTTGATCAAAAACTATTTTTCTTAGAGATCCATTATTATTTGTAAAGAAAAGCTTATAAGTGCTCGTTGGTTTGTGAATCCCAACAGAACCTTCTGCTTCATAGAGACCTCTCAAATACCTTATCACGAACAATCGGTTTTTCAAAATCCAAACTGGAATTACAAATCTTTTTTTAAGACGAGCGCCGGACGGTATGTTCAATTTTTTACTGATGTATTTTTGATAAAGCCTGATTCTTATGCAGTTCGCCCCTGATACTTTCGAAATAGTAGGTGATTTACCAAAAATTTTGGCTATCATACGACAATGTCCCCAAAATATACTTGAAAAAACGATATTTAACAAGCAAATCGCCTCCGGAATGACGGAAGCGATCGGCTTACCACTAAATGCGGTTGTTCTACTCTATTGCGGGACTGGACCGGGATCCTCGCAAGTATAGGTGCCATCCGGCAACTCTATGGCGATCGTACTACCCTGCGCCAACTGGGCTTCGACGGCATTGGCCGAAACGGAAATCAGAACATCGGGATTGGTGGCGGAATTTGTGGCGTGACAAAGAAGGATTTTTTGGGTGTCAGCCGCCTGAACAAAACCGGCAAAGATAAAAACAAAAGCAAGCGATAAGAGAAGTTGTTTGATCATGTTATTGGTTGATTATGGTATTAATTGATCGACCTGCCTTATTATACCATTTTCTTTCTCTCTTATTGCAAAATATCTCAAAAAGGCGTATAAAACAACCAGAAAGGAGATCAAATGATCACCACAAACAACCGTCGAAGGAGATTGGAGTCCGGTCTTCAAATAACCGAGGCACTCACTGAACTTGGCATTGTTCACAGTGAAGTGTGGCAGAATTTAACACTTTCCAATCTTGTTCGTAGCATCGGAAGCGAAAAAGTGGTTCTCGAACAGGATGGAAATTCCTTAAATATTACTACAGAAGCGGCCGTTGTTTTCGTCCGTTTCCGGTTGAGAAATCTCATCCTTGAAGTGTTTGAGGTGTTCCAATTTTTCAAGAACACTGGACGTTTCTTTCGTAAACCACGATTTGATGGGCTTGGAGAAACACTGAAAGCCGGTGAGACTCCGAGGAATGGCGCCCGACGACTTCTCATTGAGGAGCTTGGTTTTGACAAAAATACGGAGGAATATCCGTTGACCGAATCGGGTATTCAAACTCTCGGTCCCATGGAATCCGAGAAATATCCCGGCCTCCGGGCCACATTTATAAGATATCGCTTCACTTATTTACCCGGATGGAGATTGTTCAAACCAATTTATATTGAAAATCGGCCAAATAGATTGATACTCTATTCACTGAAACCACGCTGGCTTAAATAGCGAAACCGCCCCCGGGCGGTTTTATTTCACACTCTTCATCAAATCTTTTTCTTCAACCAGAGCAACTTCTTGCTTTTCTACCTTAATCCTCTTTTCTTCCCTCACCTTGACTGCTTTGACAAACTCGGTAAATAAAGGATGTGGCGCCAGGGGCCGGGCCAGGAATTCCGGATGGAACTGTGTTCCCAAAAAGAAAGGATGAGCGCTCTTGGGCAATTCGGCTATTTCCATAAGCTTACCATCGGGCGATTTTCCTGAAAAAACCAAACCGCCTTTTTCAAGTCTTTGAATGTACTTGGGATTGACCTCATAGCGATGGCGATGTCTTTCCTTGATGTTTTGAGCCGGCGCTGTGTTTACTTTCCCACTTTGCACTTTCACTTTTGATTTTTGAATTTTGAATTTTGAATTAAAATACGCTTCATTGGCAATCGTCCCTTTTACGAGCCTGGCCGGATAGGAACCCAATCTCATCGAACCGCCATAATTGCCTTCGGCCAATTTCTTCTTTTGGTCGGGCATAATATCGATAATAAGATGCGGGGCCTTTGGGTTGATCTCGGCTGTCTGTGCGCCATTCAAGCCCAAAACATTCCTGGCAAATTCTATGGTCATGAGTTGCATGCCGTAGCAGAGACCGAAATAAGGAATATCGTGCTCGCGGGCATAGCGAATAACATTCAATTTCCCTTCTATACCTGACTCACCGAACCCGCCTGGTACAATAATACCGTCCATGTTTTCGAGCTGTGAATACACCGCGTCGCTCTCGGCAGAGGAAGAATTTATATTCGACTGAGAATGAAGCGAGGTATTCGCGTCCGCAGGCGCGGAGGGATGTCCCAACTTTTGCTCTGCAAAACGAAGGGACATACCCTCGCGCCGTAAGGACGCGTCACTGTCCTCTTTTTCAAAATCTCTTGCATTAACCGTATGTATAATCGGCTTGACCCCGCAGGCATAAGCCGAAAACTTGATCGCTTCCAAAACAGAAATGTAGGAGTCTGAAAGAATAAAATCACCCGTATTAAAATACTTGCCCACAATGGCGATATTGACTGTATGTTTGGTGTGATTCTTGATCCCTCGGGCCATATCCTTCCAGGCCTTAAATGAGGCATTAAGCTTGACCGAAGGCATATTCACGGCCTCCAAAATAATCTCACCCAAATGGTCATGCTCGAAGTTGACGGGTACATCGTAAATACTCTTGATGTCAGGAGCCGAAATAACCCGATTGGCCGGAATGTTGCAGGCATTGGCGATCTTTTCTTTACGGCGTTCGTCCAAAGGGATAGCCGCCCGAGCAATAATGATGTCCGTCGTGACACCATATGAAGCCAGATGATAGACAGCATGCTGGGTCGGCCGGGTTTTCATCTCGCCCAAGGTGCCGGGAATAGGCAGATAGGAAACCATAATAAAAATGACATCGTTGGGATGGCGGATCTTCAAGACGCGAGCGGCTTCGATAAACATGACATTTTGATAGTCCCCCACCGTTCCGCCAATTTCGATAATAGAAATATCAGACTTATTGACCTTGGCTGAATGTTCGAAGCGCCGGACGATCTCGTCACGAATATGAGGCACGGCTTCAACGCATTTGCCTCCATAACCCAAAGCTCTCTCTTTTTCGATGACATGATTGTAAACCATGCCGCTCGTAATGTAATCGTCAGGCTCGAGATCCCTTCCCAGAAATCTTTCGTAATTACCCATATCCTGGTCAGTTTCCAAGCCGGAATTCAAAACAAAAACCTCACCATGTTCGGTGGGGTTCATAGTGCCGGCGTCAACATTCAAGTAAGGATCGACTTTGACTAGATTGACCTTGAAGTTCTTGGCCGAAAGCAAGGTGCCGATCGAGGAAGAAGCTATGCCTTTGCCTACTCCCGACATTACCCCGCCGATAACAAAGATGTATTTGTGGTGGGATAGGGATTTTGCTTTCGATTTGGATCTGGACATAAGGGAAGTATATAATAACCAAACACCAAGATACAATAGCTCTTCGAGCCTGAAAGCTTCTCAGAGCCTGAACGGCCAAGAAATAATCAATAAACAAACAATCGCATGCATGAATTTGATCTGGAGAAAAGAACAACAGAGTTTGCAAAAAGAGTTATCCGTCTTTGTCATGCCTTGCCGAAGAATTCAATGAACAGTCGCTTGGTCGGCCAAGTCGTCGGATCGGCCGGTTCAATCGGAGCCAATTATCGCGAGGCCAACGATTCTTTGGGCAAAAAAGATTTCGCCATGAGAATGCGGATTGCCAGGAAAGAATCCAAAGAATGCTTCCATTGGCTCGAACTTATTTCCGAAGCCAACCCTTCTTTGACCAAAAGAATGACTGATGTATTGAAAGAATGCCAAGAATTAAAACTGATTTTATCATCCATAATCCAAAAAGTATCCTGAAACTTTGAATATTGGTTATTTTTGATTATTGTATCTTGATTATTGATTATTAGACCCTCAAATACCTCCTAGCCGCAATATAACTCGACACGCCCCCGAGAATAATCCCCACCCCGATAATCAGACCAAAAATCTGGGCTAGGTTCTGATTGAAATAAGATGAGAGTACATTGACCACCAACTCAAAGTCCGAGGCGACTTGGACGCCGGCGAAACGCAGGACGACCGTATCGCTCCAGTAGGCGAATGAGGCCATGAAGAAAAGAGTGACGATCGCGCCCACAATGCCGTACATTATCCCCGAAACAACCAGTGGACCGCGAATGTAAATGTTGCTGGCTCCGACTAGCTTCATAACCGAGATTTCATCCTTGGCCGTGAATACGACCAAGCGGATCGTATTGAAAACAACGATGACAGCTACGACAGCCAGAAGAATAGCGATGATCAATCCCGACTTTTCGGCCAGAGGTATGATCCGGGCCAGACGATCGATAATAAGTTTGTTTTGTTCGTAATTGATCTTGCTTATGAGAGGCGCACCAGTCGAATCGGTTGGATTTTTGTTGTTCAAAAAGGCGGCAATGCCCCCGTATTGGCCAGGTTCTCTGGCTTTGATATTCAAGACAGCCGGAAAAGGATTGTCGCCGATTTCTTCCAAGCCCTGCATGATAAGAGCATTGCTTTGCCATTTTTCCTTGAAGGCCTTGAGGGCTTGCTCGCGCGAGAGATAATCTGTCTTGGCTACCTCCGGCAAGGCCTTGATATCTTTTTCCAGAGCCAAAATATCGCTTTCCGGAGCCGAGAGAGAAAAGTAGACATTGATATCGACTTTGTCCTTGACATCAGAGATGAGCGCCCGGCCAAAGGCGCCAGTAAAGATGATAAGGCCAAAGGCGCAAAGAGACAGAGTGATGACCACTATTGAGGCAAAAGAAAGGAAACCGTTGCGCCAAAAATTGACAAAACCGGTGCGGGTTATTCTTTTAAAAGTCGTAAAGATCATTGACTTATTATACACGAACAAATAACCAATCACCAAGATACAATAACCAATAAACACGTGTTTTCTTGGTTATTGATTATTGGTGTTTGATTATTGATTATTTTATAAGATGTACTTCCCCTCCCGATCGTCTTTAATAATTCTCCCCTTATCCATCGTCAGCACCCTCCCTCCCACGGTATCAACGACACCCTTGTTGTGGGTGGTCAAAATAACGGTCGTGCCCAATTCATTGATCTTCTGAAGGATCCGAACTATCTCATAAGTATTGGCTGGATCAAGATTGCCGGTCGGCTCGTCGGCTATGACTATATCGGGCTGGGTGACGATCGCCCGGGCAATGGCCGCCCGCTGACGCTCGCCACCGGACAATTCCCGGGGGAAATTCCAGATCTTATGGCCGAGATTGACCAATTCCAAAACATGAGGCACATCGGCCGCCACTTCACTATCGGTCCGACCAGAGGCCTCCATGGCAAAAGCGATGTTTTCATAGATCGTCTTGTTGGGAATGAGGCGATAATCTTGGAAAACCGTGCCGATGCGCCGGCGCAACTTGGTCATATCTCTTTTGCCCAAACGATGAATATTGAAAGATTCAAAAAAAACCGCCCCAGCACTGGGCCATTCTTCGCCAATAAGCATTTTCATGAGAGTCGTTTTTCCCGCTCCGGACGAACCGACCAAAGTGACGAATTCCTTGGGTTCGACACCGAAACTGACTTCCTCCAGAGCCACGGTCTTGTCGGGGTAGACTTTGGAGACTTTATCGTAGTAGATCATTTATTCATTATACACGAACAAATAACCAATCACCAAGATACAATAACCAAGAAATAACCAAAGATCAATAATCAATTGTCGCATCTGATCGCTAGCGATTGATTATTGATTATTTCTTGGTTATTGGTGTTTGATTATTGGTTATTTCATTCTCCGCCTCAATAAAATCCTCAATATCACCCTCCAAAACCTTATCAACCTGACTGGTCTCAAAATTTGTCCGATGGTCCTTGACCATTTTATATGGATGCAGAACATATGAGCGAATCTGATTGCCCCATTCGATCGAAGTAGATGAGGAAATCTGCATGCCTTTTTCCTTGGCCACCCTTTCATCTTTACTTCTCTTCCAAAGTTTACCACGCAAGATTTCCAGGGCCTTTTCTTTGTTTTGGGCCTGGGAACGCTCGGAAGTGACATGAATGGAAATGCCAGTCGGCTTATGAACCAGACGAACGGCCGTTTCCCTCTTATTGACATTCTGACCGCCCGGACCGCCAGATTTGGCTATGCTTATTTCGAGATCGTTTTCATTGACGACGATATCCTCTAAAGTCGACTTCTCAACTTTTGGAATGACCTCGACCAAAGAGAAAGAGGTGTGGCGTTTTTCATTGGCATTGAAAGGTGAAATCCGAACCAGACGATGGACCCCCGATTCATTCTTGAGAGTGCCGTAAACATTTTTACCCGAAATCTCAACCGTAATATTACGATACCCGCCATGATCATTTTCATTGCTATGAATAACACTCCAAGCCCAACCGCGACTTTCGCAATACTTGCGATACATCCGGATAAGCATAGCCGAAAAATCTTCAGCATCGTCTCCACCGGCTCCTGAAAGAATCGAGAGAATAGCTTCACCCTTATCGTATTTACCAAGGCCTTCCAAGCTATCTTTCAAAGACTCCATTTCCTTGATCATGGCTTGGGCTCTGTCTTTATTGACCCAAAAATCGCCGGCTAACATGGCTTGTTCAATTTCTTTTATCCGCTCTTCGATTTTTGACTTATCGCTGTTCATGGAGCCAAAGGTCGGGATTGAACCGACGACCCCCGCTTTACGAAAGCGGTGCTCTACCAACTGAGCTACTTTGGCGTAACACACTCATTTTAAGTCTACATGTTTTCTTTTCTACCGGCCATACCTGCCAAAACAGCTACTTTGGCAAAAAAACCACCAAGTGGTGACTTTTCCATACTAACATATTTGAAAATGAAATCTATTACCTCTTCAAGAGCCGACGTCCGGGATTGAACCGGAGACCTCGCCATTCGTTTACACCTTTCCTTACGGAAGGACTAGACTGTATCTTTCTCCAGATTTTATGGAGACCCTTGTCAGTCGTTCGGGCCCTAAATATTTAGTGCCACGGTCTTATCCCTTTTCTCTAGACTCGGGACTTTAACCGTTATTCGGGATTCATACCGACGTTACCGTCGGAATGGGCAGGGTCTTACGACCTACCAATGGCGTGCTCTACCAACTGAGCTACATCGGCTTATTAACTATTTCTAAAGAACTTATATCCAATAAAGCAACTTTTTAAGAATAGCCTACTTAATGAATATTTTCAATCATTTTACACAAAATAGTTTTTAGTTTGATATTATTTAATTGTAATATTACCACCCCATATTCTGACTTATATTTGTATGTACCGTTACCCCTCACCTTTACAATCGTGGTTTTATAAAATTGCTCTTTCTTTACTTTTAATTCTCGACTCCAATATTCAAGAGCCCTTTCTTTTGAAAGATCTCCAAATATTAAAATGCTAAACCTTAATTTATTTCCTGACTTCCGCACACTCCTTTTGACCGTCTAAAATACCCATATTCTTC
>CAYIFO010000034.1:0-8378 GCA_964362725.1 uncultured Candidatus Saccharibacteria bacterium | reverse complement strand
TGTCATAAGTGGCAACGGTTGATGACGGCGTCCATGGTCTATGTTGGTAAACCAACAAACATTCCTAAATTTTACTAAACCGGTTTCTGGCATATATACTCCTTCTCCATATTCTTTAGCAAAAGGAGTGGAAAAATAAGCATTGCCAGCGTGAAAGCCATTACCAAGCCACATTTTATTTTCTTTTATTAGCGGAAATGTTTCTTTATAAGTAATCGCGTTCATATTACCGATAATCACAAACTTTTTATCATATTCAAAAAGCTGCTTAACATACTCCCGAAACAGACTAAACGGTGGATTTGTTACAACAATATCGGCTTGTTTAAGTAGATCAACACATTCATCGCTCCGAAAATCTCCGTCTCCTTCTAGTGGCATCCATTCATTATTCTTATTTGCCTTTAACTGCTCCGCAATATCCTTCAAATTGAACTCGCCGTCGCCATTTACATCATGGACTTCATTGATAATAAATTTATTGGCGGTTACCTTCGGTCGGCCTTTTGATTTTGTGAGAGTCTTATCAGTGCCAAATAACCCCAATTGAGTATTGGCGACTGGCGAAGGTTTGTAACTCGTGGTGATAAGCTGTTTCAGTCCAAGTTTGTTAAAATTGAGCACAAAATAACGAAAGAAATTGCTCTCGAAGGGATCGTCGCAGTTGCAATAGACCGCCTTGTTGCGAAATACATTTGCGTCATATTCCAAATACGCTCCAATCTCTTTTTGAATGTCGCCGTATTGAGTATAAAACTCATCGTTTTTGGCTCTTTTTGCGTTTGTAAGATTGCTGTTTGCCATAATACTTTTTCTTCAACTCTACCACTTTCTAACATAAATGAAAGATGAGGTAGAAAATTTCTAACTCCCCAAACTCCCTTGCATCCCTCCCCAAAGCGAGTAATCTCCCAAGTAGAGTACTATGACAACACCAAATATCGTCCTGTCAGGATTCGGTCTATTTGGCCCTTATCGCGCCAATTCATCGGCACAGGTCGCCACAGCCTTGAATAATAAGAGGCTCGGTCAATTCCATGTCCATTCTCGAATCTTTCCGGCAACAATTCCCACAATAAACGAAAATCGACCGCTTATTCTGTTAAAAGAAGCAAAGCGACTTCGAGCAAAAGCCATAATCATCTTGGGGATGTCATCAAATGTTCCCGGTCCTCAAGTGGAAACTCATGCAATCAATAAAATCGGCGGGAAGTATTGCCCGCAAACGGAAGGCTCGCCAGTCAACTTTTTGTGCCAGTCCAATCTGGAATTTATTATCGACATCGAAAATTGGCGATACGATTTATTTGAGCAGGGATGTCGTGAGATCGGGCACCATGTTAAACAATCTCAAGATGTCAGCATGTTCTGCTGTAATCATCTGATGTTCAACATGATCATCACCCGGGTTGGCCAACCAAAGCGCTTTGGTAAGATCCCTTGGATTTTCATTCACCTCCCCTGCACACGGGAGGCCGTACCCAAACCGACGCCAGTTGAATTCCTGAATGGCCAGAAGATTACAATGACAGTCGCAGAGATTGTCGCCTGCCTCGAAATCCTGGTCGGGGTCGCGGACATTTAAAACTGGAAAGTAGACAATCAAGATTTCGGCGATTAAATCCAGTTAGCTGGCAGAAACTGGATTGATATCGCCACAACCAGAACCAATGACCCGCCCTGAGCTTGCGAAGGGCGGGTCTTTTTATTACCTAACCTCCCAGCCTTCTTTTTTTAATCCTTCATAAACCGTTTCCATTATCTTATTGACCTCCTCATCCGTAAGCGTCCTATCCATAGCCTGAAAAACCAAACGGAAAGCGTATTGGATTAGACCCATCGGCCGGACCAATAATGTCATGAGCCTCAAGTATACCCATCTACATATGCCCCTCCCCTTGCCACTCTTTGATCGTCTGACTGGGACTAACCAGCATAATAATCACTTCCCCATCTCCAAAACCTCATCGATCTTTATTTGCTTCACAAATTCAGGGACATGAGAGACCAGAATAAGAGCACCCTCATATTTATCAAGAGCCCTGGCTATAACAGGAATATGCCGGAAATTTATATGATTGGTTGGCTCGTCCAAAATCAATAAGCCGGGCCTCAAAAGAACCAGGCGAGCAAAAGCAACCAGGCCTTTTTGACCTTCGGAAAGAGAGCCGATCTTGGTGTGGATAGCGCCAGAGCCAATAAGGAAACTGGCGGCCACGGCTCGAAGCTCGGTCTCTATAAGACGACCGCGCGATTCGAGAACAATCTTTTCAAGAGATTGGTAGACGGTATCGTCGAAGTCCATCATGGAAAAGTCCTGGCGATAATAGCCTATGCGGATTCCTGGAAGAATATTAAGATGGACGCGGTTTTCCGACTGTGAATTAACAATAGACTCCAATAAAGTGGACTTCCCTATTCCATTTGGTCCGGAAATAAGAAGGTGCTGTCTCCTCCTTAGTTTTATATTGCAGGTCTTGGTGATCAGTTTATGAGTCTTGGGACTAATAATGCTATAAGAATGTATTGAAATAATATCACCAATAGTGTCCTCCTGGGCGGGAATAGTGAAATCCTTGATAGTCTTGTCCTCCTTGCGAACATCTACTATTTCTTCTGACAATTCCTCAGCTTTCTCGCGCATCCTCTTGGCGACCAGACGCATCTGGCCACCTTTCATGGCAAACATATTGGCCTGTTCTTTTTTGGCTTGAATTTCCTTGGCTAGACGAGCATTGGCGGTATTCTCTTTTTCAATGCGGGCGGTAATCTGTTCGACAACATCCTTGTAGTTACCGACATATTGTTCGACCTTGCGGGTATGAACATCGAGATAGAGAACACCATGAGTAAAGGCATTCAAAAATTCGGCATCGTGGGAAATGACGAGACAGGTTTTCCTATAATTGATCAGGAATTGGGTCAGATGCTCGATGCCGGCTTTGTCGAGATTGTTGGTCGGTTCATCAAGAAGGAGAATATCAGGGTTCTGAATGAGAGCGGAAGCCAGAAGCAATCGGGCTTGCTGACCACCGGAAAATGTTTTGACTTTACGATCTTTGACATCTAGAAGAACATTGCTATAAATAACACCACCGCTTCTGGGCGACAAGAGCGTCCCTTCGTTTTTCTTCGAAAAAGTCTGGACACTCTTTTCGCCTGCAGCGGCGGCTGACGTTAGCTTTGGTTTTAGGACCTGAAGGTTGACAACTTCCAAAACTTCGTCAATTCTGGGATCAAGATCGTAAATCTTTTCCTTGAATGATTTAGCAAAGAATTCTCTGACTGTCAGTTCAAGATCCGGGCGTGGTATAACCTGCCTAGCGGTTGCGATGGTTGTTTCAGTCGGGCTATTCGAAGAGGAAATATGGATACTGCCACTTTCTGGTTTATAGTCGCCTAGAATCAAACCGAAAATAGTGGTTTTACCGGCTCCGTTTTGACCCATCAAGGTTATCTTGGTGCCTTGCTTAACGGTAAAGCTGACTTCATCGAGTATTGGCTTATTATGGCCCCATTCAAAAGAAACATCCTCAAAACGGATGATTGTTCCCTATCCGGCGAAGTTTTTGGGTATACGGTCCCGATCGATCATGAAGCTATACATTACGGTATTTTTGACAGATTGGGAAGAAGAGGTCCGAACTCTCCTGATTTCCCCCTACCTGACTTCCCATCCCTCTTTTTTCAGTCCATTATGAATAGTTTCCATGATCTTATTGGCCTCATCATCCGTCATAGTCCTTTCCATCGATTGCAGGACCAAACGAAAAGCATAAGAGACTCTATCTCCTTTCTTGAAGGTATCAAAAAGAGCTGAACGAACCAGTAAATCTTTAGACTGAATCTTTTCTAAGCTTTTTTCTATAACAGACCAGACTTGTTTACTCTCCAATGATTCCGGTACAAAAACAGCCACATCGCGGACAATAAAAGGATAAGTTGAGAATTTCTTGTAGCGATTGTTGGATGCAGGCTTAAAAGCCAGATCTTCTAGAGTCAACTCTTTGAGGTTGGCACCGGCTTTGAAAATTTCTATAAGTTGAGAAAGATTGACTTCGGCAATGCCATTTTCATCAATTTTGGTTTTGGAGAAAGCTTGCCTTAAGGAAAGACCCGAATCGCTGTTCAGATTCACACTAAGTTCATCACCGAGAGCATCGAGAACTTCTTTAACCAAGTTTTCAGATTTCAGACCTTTGACCTTCTTGGTCTGTCTGACACCAATGGCCAAATGAATTTCTTCAGAATCTTTCTTGAAAATATGACCAATTTCAAAGATCTTGATAACTTCATAACCTAGAAGGTCGGCATTAAGGGCGTTCCTTTCGAGACATGCGACCATTCCAAGACTGAGGTCTGGGCGAGCAAAGGCTTTGTCTTTTGCCAAAGGTTTTAGTATTTCAATCTCTCCTTTTTCTACCAATGTATACAGGCTGACTTCCGAAAAACCTTTTTCAACTAAAATGTTTTTGATCTTTTCTGAAAGATAGAAACTGGGATTCAAGACTGGGGCCTTAGAAAGTTTGAGTGGCAAAATTCCCTCAATATGATCGTAACCGTAAACACGGCCGATTTCTTCGACAATGTCTTCCTTAATAACAAGATCAAGGCGCTTGTACGGAATGGCTAAAAACCAGATTGTTTGCGAGGCCGAATCTTGCACACTAATCTTGATGTCCATCCTTTCCAAGATATCCCGAGCTTCAGCCAGCGGAACTTTTACACCCAATCGTTCTTCGAGATAAGAAGGATCGAATTCTATAATAGTCTGCTTGGGCTTGTTGTGGTAAACGTCGGTAATTGGGCCGAAAATAGCTTCTGGATATAACTCGGCAGTCAAGGCCGAAAGATGATCGAGAGCTTCCCTAGCTAACTCAGGAGTTATTTCGTTTTCGAACCTCTTTGACGCTTCATTACGTAAATTGTATCTGGTCGAGGTTCGACGAACCATAACTGGATCAAAATTACAGGAAGTTAATAGGATCTTGATCGTTGTTGAGGATATTTCTGCCCGTTTACCACCCTTGACGCCAGCGATATCAAGAGGACCTTCGTCATCAGCAATAACATGATCTTCGGAAGTTAGACTAATTTCTCGATCATCGAGTAGGGTGATTTTCTCACCATCTTTGGCGGCCCTAATAACTATTTGACCCTTGATTTTTGAAGCGTCAAAAGCATGAAGGGGCTGGCCAATATCGAACATTATGTAATTGGTAATATCAACTATAGAATTGATAGCTCTTTGACCGATGGCTTCAAGTGACGTTTTCATCCAAAGGAAAGAAGGTTCGACTCTTTTTATTTCCAAGTACTGTCCTGTATAGCGACGACAAAATTTGATATCTTCGATTCTGGCAGATAAAATTGTAGGATTGCTTACCTTGGGCTTATTCTTCAAAAACCATCTTTCCTTCACAGATTCCTTTGTAATGACAGAAATTTCATCGGCAATACCGCGGTGACAAAGAGCATAGTGAGCTCGATCTGGTAAAATTTTGACATTGAGACAGAAATCCTTAATTATATGTTCAATACCGTCGCTTGATTTTTCAACCAATGTAACATTCGCAATTTCTTCAACTTCAAAAGAATGTAATGCAAAAAAATTTTCCAGTTCCAGTGGTGATGGAATGCTCTTTTGAAAATAAGTTTGCAACCAGTTGTGCGATATTTTCATGTTAAAACTGATTTACTAACCTTAAATCACCATTGTATAGAAATCGAATGTCGTCAATACCGTGCTTTAGCATAACAATCCGATCAAAACCAAAAGCAAAAGCGAAACCCTGCCAGTGGTCCGGGTCAACACCTCCGGCTCTAAGAACATTTGGATGGACCAAACCAGCACCAACGACTTCAAGCCAGCGTGGTTCACTCTCACCAGGTTTTTGCCATTTTATATCAACTTCAAAACTTGGTTCGGTAAATGGAAAAAAACTTGGTCTGAAACGCGTCTCAACTTTCTCACCAAAAAGCTTTTTGAAAAGATGATCAAGAATACCTTTAAGGTGAGTAGCCGAAACTTGTTTATCGACATAGAGAGGCTCGACTTGATAGAATTGTGCTTCATGTGTGGCATCCGTGGCCTCATTACGGAAAACTTTCCCTATAACGACAGTTCGTAGTGGTGTCGTATGAGTTTCCATGTATCTAACTTGACCAGCCGAAGTTTGGGTAGCAAGTAGAAGTCGACCAAGTTTTTGGCCGCGTGGTCCGATCTCTGATTTGCCCTGGCCATTTATCCAGAATGTGTCCTGCATATCCCGGGCTGGGTGGTCTTTGGGGAAATTTAGAGCATCAAAATTGTAGTATTCATATTCTAGTTCCGGCCCAAGCGCGACCTCAAATCCAAGATTGTATAGGATGGCGTAGATTTCTCTCAAAGTCTGGGTTATAGGATGCAAATGGCCTTTTTCCATGGGATAACTTTAGCAGAAAAGAGGTATTTCCGCGAGGGTTACCCTAGCGGAAATGCTTACCGCAATCCTACTAACCCTAATATGCCATTTATTACAATGTTTATCCCGACAAAAACCTGGCTAAACATTATTCTTACAAAATCTATTACAGTTGGCTTTATCTCACTTATGTCAATTGGTTCAAAATCTCCACTTGTTTGATTGGTCACTATCGATTGATATTGTTGCGATTTCTTGCTCGCTACCTGAACCGACTTATTAGTTGCAAATTTTGTCACCAAGGTTTGCATCGATTGATTGGTATTTTGGTTCAGATTGGTTGCGCTTGAATTGTTGGTGACTACATTGCTTGAATTATTTTGAACATTTTGACCTGAATTTGTAGATGTGACCTGTTTTGAATTTTGTACGTTTTGATTCGCCACATTCGAATTATTGAGTGTTGTGGCATTATTCTGGTTATTTTGTACTGCTTTCGCCGCCGGAGATGGAGTCGATTTTGATGTTGAATTTTGTGCGACATCATTCGACGTACCAGCTGATCCATTTTGAGCCGTTTGAACCTGTGATGCAGGTGACACGGAAGCGATCGGATTCACCTGACACAAATCTGTCATTGTCGCCTGAATGCTCTTCGGAGAAGAGACGGAACCATTCGTATAAACTACTTTCAAAGAATAATTATATGTTGTTTTGGGATTAGGTGAAGAATGAGTCCAATTTAGCTGGCCAGCCGGCACATAAATAGGTAAACCGTTATTAATGGTAAGGTTATAATGATCGACGGTAAAATAGGGTGCTATCGGAGCATTCCAATTCAAGACGATCTTGGCTTGACTTTGATCTGAATAACAACCTGAAGGTGGCGTAGCCGTAAAGACCGTGGGCACAGTCGGCGTAGCCGGAATATATTTGGTAAAGCTCGAGAGAGGATTATACTGATTTATCTCAAAATTTCCGCCCAATAAACTCATAGCGGAATTTATTTGACTGATATAGTTGCCCAGATTTGGACCATCATCGGCATGATAGTTGGCGGTAAGCAAGATTGGAGTATTATCAATCAAAAGGAAAACCGGCTGACCGGAATCGCCTCCGGCCAAATCTCGGCTATAACTCGATCTGAATCCGCTTGTGTAAAGTTTATGGGACAATCTGACAGGATCCTGTCGCTCCAATGAACGGACTAGGGTTTGAGCACTGGCATTGAAAACCACTACCGGTAAATCAATGGCCTGACCATCGATTTTCTGAACCAAGGAATTTAAATTGGAAGCGGAAATTAATTGGTAATATTTGATGGTATTTGGCAGGTCGGCATCAAGTATGCCAATATTTATGTCAGTCCCTGAAATATTGGTTGAATTGACGACTTTTCTGGTTATGATATTGCCACCAGCATCAACAAAGTTCACATTCGTACCATTGGCCAGTTTGAAATGTTGGGCTGTGACATAATGCCGAGGTGATATAAGGGTCGCCCCCCCCATAAATCCGTTATTAAAGTGATTGGCCAAATCGTCATTCGAGCCGGCCACCCCCGTAAAATCAATTGGGCTTCCTTTTAATGTCCAAGACGAGACATTTCTGGTCCATGGTGCATTTGTACGGCTTGAATAAATGGAAAGACCTGATCCCGAATCGGTTTGATTCAAACGATTGTCAATCTGATCACCGACATAGGTGGATAGATCGGTCACTGAAACAGTTTGTTGATCAGGAAGGGGTAAAGGAGTAATTTGCTGGGCGAAAACAAAGTTTCCACTTACGAGGATGCCTGTAAAAATGATCAGGTTAATATGAACAAAATACCGTTTCATTGAAACTATTACCTTGATTATAGCACGGTATATCTCCGCTAGGGTTACCCTAGCGGAAAAGTGAGCCACCTCCCAGACTTGAACTGGGGACCTTCGCTTTACAAAAGCGTTGCTCTACCAACTGAGCTAAGGT
>CAYIFO010000033.1:4571-8569 GCA_964362725.1 uncultured Candidatus Saccharibacteria bacterium | reverse complement strand
TGTCGGAAAAGCCAATTTTTTCCACCGTTTTAACCAGATTAATATCACCCTGAACAATTTCTAGATGTGAATTTCTTTTCTTTTTCTCTTCCAAGAATTTATCACTTTGAGGGTAGATATCGACGGCTACAACTCTCTTTGCTCCACTCTCCTCGGCAACGAATGAATTCAAGCCGTTGATACCCCAAAGAGCACCAATGTCGGCAAAAGATTTGCCGGGTGTGTATCTTCTGACCAATTTCTCGCTAAGGCCGAGAGCCGAATCAGGAATGCTAAAAATCTTTTTGGTCTTGCGGATGACTCTTTTCAAAAAACGATTGCTGCGCAATAAAACAGATATTTTGTAGAACATGTGAGCGTATTATTGTTAATTGTAAATAAATTCAGGCTTGGTCTCGGCGTTTTTTTCCATAAGCCATTTTTCGGCAAAATTCGCCAAGGTTTGCCAAGATTCTCCGCCGAGAATATTCGTCTGACGTTTTTTTGTGATCAGGGCCGATCGGATCTTGTTTTTGAGAACCTTCAATCTTTCCCAGATGAACAAATCGCGGTTTTTGCCCAAATAATATTTGTTGAGACGATCGGTTTCCTCTTTCATCTGCTTCATATAGACTTTGCTGACGCTTTGTTCATTCAAGATATTGACATACATATAACCGCTGTACCAGGCGATCTTGGTTTTGCCGGAAGTGACGCGTAAGGAAAATTCAGTGTCGGCTCTACGAATGGCGATATCGCGAAGCCCCAAAACTGGCAAAGACGATCGACGCATGATCTGTCCAAGTTCACAGAATGGGAAAGGTGTATGGTTTTTTTGCCATTTCTTGTAATCCTCGACGAAGTTGAGTGCTCTCATCGTATAACCGTGATTTTGGCCACTTGCCGGATAAAGAACACCACCCTCGGTGCAGACCAGATCAAACTCCGTATGCTCGAGCATGAATTCTTTGCATTTGGCAACGATCGAAAAATTAAATGCGTCATCATCTGGTACGGACATGAAAAGGTCTCCTTTGGCAATAAGAATGAGCTTATTTAAGGCGTGAGCTACGCCAAAGTCCGGTTCGGAGACAAAATAGTCTATCTTTCCGTTTTCTTTGAGTCCGGCCAGATAATTACCGGTCCCGTCAGTACTGGCTCCATCAGCTACCAATATCTCCTCGTCCGGTTTTTTTTGAGAAATAATCTTCTGGAGGGTTATCCTCAAGTAGGGTAACTTGTTTCTGGTTACGATCAGATAGGAAAGTCCGATTTTTTTGTCCATTGTATTTTGTCTGTTCATAATATGGTCGGGATAGTTATTAGTCAAGAAAATGGAGAGGAATGTTTGCATACTTCTCATTCTCCGTCGGTACTTGCCACATATAGAGAGGTATAAAGAAAACATGACTGTTCCGGAATGTTTCAGCCACCTGAAAATTGAAATCTTTGTCGGCACCGCGACCCATGAATGATGGCCAGACTCGATCTTTAAGTTTACGGAAGCGAACCCGGTCGATAACTTCTCGTCTGAAAAGAGGCGAGTTGCCAGCTCCCGGATAATTTTCCAAGGAACCAAAAAATAGTTTATTGATTACCCTTTTTCGCTTTAAATGAAAGGGAATAATTCGATTTAATCCAATAGATATTTTTGCCACCAAACCCTTCGATCTTTGGGACATTTCGAATAATTCTTTCGGTCCCAGTGATCCAATCTTCCCAAGATACTTCTCTGGATCCAACTTTTTTCCGAGCTTGGTTTCGTTGAACTTGAACCAGTCGAGGGTGACATGGGTCGAATCATATCTATTCAAAAGCATGAGCTGGATTTCCAGGCGATTTGGAAGGGAAGCGTCGTCAGCATCCTGGAATGTTACGAGTTCACCTTTGGCCTTTTCAAAACCGATATTTCTGGCCAAATAGCCGGCATTGACATTCCTGTTAAGTTTTTTATCAAATCTATAAGGATCAGGCCTTCCGTCGAACAATTTGATCCGATCATCCTTGTTTGCCAGATCCTGCACAATTTTGGCCGTTTTATCGGTACTGGCATCGTCAACGACAATAAGTTCCAGATATTTGTATGTCTGATTGAGGATAGAATCAATCGCAATACTGACAGTCTTTTCGCAGTTATAGACGGGCATTATAACGCTAATAAGAGGGTTATTGTTCATATTTTTAAAATTTCATCAATAAATTTGGCGTAAGCTTTGGAGAATTCATCTCTGGTGTAGACTTTGCGGGCATAAAGCCAAACCTTTTTTGAAAGATTACGGATATCTTCAGCCGACTTTTTTGAAAATTCATTTACAGCCAAGGCCACAGATTCCGGTCGTGGATCGGTAATCGGAATATAACCCGAGTCTTCGCGAAGACCCGTTTCGTGGGAGACAATAGGAACCAATCCGCCATGCATAGCTTGGACGATTGCTCCCGATGTGCCGTCGCCTCCTGAAGGGTAAATGACAGCCCCGCAAGTTTTGATAATCTGACGGAATTTTTGACCGGTCACATCAAGTCGGCCGTAAACATGAATATTGGAAGTATGATTTAGCTCTTTATCGTATTCGGCAATAAAATCCTTTTCGGCATGGATCGGGCCACAGACATGGAGTTCAAGTTGTGGCAGGTCGACAAAGGCTTCCAAAACCAAATCTAGGCCCTTGAGAACGGCTCCACCGCCTCCAATCCAGAGGAAGTTTTTCTTTGCTTCGTTCCAGTTTTTATCTTCGGGAAAATCGTATTTAGTTACGGCTGAAATAGGAATCCAAATAATCGGCTTATTGAACTGTTTGTAGCTGGCGAAAATTGTTTTATTACCAAAGCCAACCAAATAATCGGCAAGTTCAGGATTTTTTGTCGGCTCCAACCTTCGGCGTGGCGATAAAGAGAAACCGCGCCTTTTCCTTAAGTTTTCCAGACGAACATTTTCGGCCTCATTGTACTCCTTCCAGTTGGTCATGAGGATCGGATAGATTTTTTGGCAATCTTTGGGCAAATACTTGATCCATCTTTGGAAATTATCGGCCGTGTCGAGACAGACGGAATAATTTTTCTTGGGAATGAACCCTGTATTTTTTGGACTGACAATATCGACTGCATAGCCTCTTTCCGAAAAAAGTTTGGCCATCTCATAACATTCCCAGTAATTTGTATGAAATGAAGAAAAGCCTTTTCCGGGTAATATTGTGAACGGATCCATGATATAGGAGATGAGGACAATGCCTCTGTTTTTGCCTCTGGCCGGCAGGTAAGCCTGGCCAAAGAGCTTGTTGGTAATCTTGTTCCTATAGGCCCAATAATATTCGCGCAGTTTATTCATGGAATTGGTGATTTAGTTCAAACCAGAGACCTAGACAAAGAAGAGACCAGATTTTTTGAACACTGGACTTGCCCAGACTCAATCTTTGGTCGATAATTTTGGCCACTTCATCGCGATTCAAATGTTCAAACATCGGGTGATTATCGTTTTTAATCAGGCGGTTTAACTCATCTTCAATCGTTTTCTCTTTTATCCATTCTTGAATGGGTGCGCCAAATCCCTGTTTGCGACGATAGACGAATTCTCTCGGCATTATTTCTGAAAGAATCTCCTTGAGAATGATTTTATTTTCGTTCTTATTGAGTTTGAATTCTTTTGGTAAATTATAGACAAATTCGACCAAAGCCGTATCTAGGAAGGGTGCGCGCATTTCCAGAGAATGCATCATACTTGTCCTATCGACTTTGGAAAGAAGCTGGCCGGGCAGGTAAATCAAGAGATCGTGGCGATTGATCTTATCGATATTATCATGGGCATTGACCAAAGTCTGCTTTTCAAAAGAATCTTGGCCGGAAACCTTGTCTTTCAAAAGCGAATGACGCTCATTCTTTGAAAATACTTGCGTTATTTTTTTGAATACAGAATAGGGGTTGCCGAATATTCTGTCCAATTTGTAGCGAGGCGTATGCCAGTATTTCTGATACCAGCCATAACCCATGAAAAGCTCATCGGCACCGTCTCCGGAAAGGGCCAC
>CAYIFO010000033.1:3205-4471 GCA_964362725.1 uncultured Candidatus Saccharibacteria bacterium | reverse complement strand
ACATCAGCTACCATTCTTTTTTGGCAGGAACTTTCAAAGAGACGCTTGATTTCAGTCTTGGCTTCGTCATGACTTATTGCAATCTCTGACTTTTCAAGATTCCAATATCTCCAAGTTTCAATTTGACTATCTTTGACGATGGCGGCGTGCGCTGGCAATAGGACTTTTATGTTCGAGTAAACACTTTTATTTGGCGGAATGTAGAGTAGTCTCAAAAAGTCATCGAGAGCTTGAGGGTCGATTTTTCCTTTGACCAGACCGCTTGCAAATATAGCTTTTATTTCCGAAGCGGCCACGAACATTTCATCCAAGAATGTGTAATATAAAGGTTTTTTACCGAACCTATCGCGGGCTATAAACAGTTCGTTTCTTTGGCCATCCCAAAGAGCAAAAGCGAACATGCCATCAAGATGATTGAGGCAATCACGTCCATACTCGGAGTAGGCTTTGAGGATGACTTCGGTATCAGAATTGGTGCTGAAGATATGTCCGCGGGATTCCAATTCTTTTTTCAAATCTTTGTAGCCGTAAATCTCACCATTGAAAACAATGGTGAAAGGATGGGCGTTGTCTTTCATCGGTTGGTGACCGTTCGCCAAGTCGACTATTGAAAGCCGAGTTTGACCGAGGACGGCATTGATTGTACCGGTTTGATCTTTTATTCGATTAAAATCATGATCATCTGGTCCGCGTCGAGAAAGGGTTTTGAGCATGTTACCAACGATTGCGTCGGTGACTTTGTATGAATCTTTTCCGGTTATGGCAATAATTCCACACATAGTTATATTTTAATCCACTCTTCGGGCACAAGATCGCGAATGTCATTTTTTGGCGGGGTCGGCCAGTCCTTTGGGGCGATAACGATCTTCTTCGGATCGGGATTGAGCCAGGCTCCCCACCAGCTGAAAGTGCTGTTGGAGATAATATGGTGCCGGCAATGTGACATTAGAATGATATCTTCGCAGTTCTTGTCATTGTCGTTATCGACCAAGGTAACCGGATATTTGGACATATTAAAATTATTCTTGACCCAGTCGTAATCGTCTGAAAAAAGGAAGAACCTAGCGGCCGGTTCCCAGGCCAGAATGTATTCTATGGCCCTTTCATAATATTCTACCGGACAATTTCGAAAACCACTTTTTTGCCCCTCCGGTATGTATCGGCGGATGTGAAGCGAGACGGCGACTGAATGGCTGATTTCCTGCTCGATTTTGGCGCTGTGGCTCGAAAAAGGTTCCTTCAGAGTTATCTCTTTTCTGATCTCCG
>CAYIFO010000033.1:0-3105 GCA_964362725.1 uncultured Candidatus Saccharibacteria bacterium | reverse complement strand
TTGGCGCTGTGGCTCGAAAAAGGTTCCTTCAGAGTTATCTCTTTTCTGATCTCCGCGGTCAGATCTTTGAAATATTTTTCAGTTTGCCAGAAGCCGTTAAAGAAAGTTCCATCCTTTTTGAAAAAAACTTCGGAGTTGAAAGGCATACCTTTTTCTTGATAGTAGCGGTGATTTATCAAATTTTTGAATCTGAAACGATTGATGACTTGATCAAAAAGCCAAGGATGCTTGTACAACCAGACCAAGCCGAAATTGTCACTGGATTTGGCCAGTCTAGTGTTTACAATATTGAAATGGTCCAGAATATATGAGTAGCCTTTCATCTTGAAAGAAGTTTCAAAAGCATATGGGTCCAGAATAATGCCTGTCTTTAATTTCGAAGAAATACTTCTGGCGAAGGCATACTGAAAAAGCTGGTTACCGACTCCGCCGATTAGTTTAACAGTTATGGACATCTTATTTTTGGGCTAATTTACGTTTTATAAAATTGGCGATACTTCTTTCTTTGATGTGAATTACAAAAGCGCGTGGTAGGCGGAGGAAAAGAAGATAAGCAAGTGACCAATAAGGCGTACCATGCAGGGCTTCACGGTGACCGGAGAAATATATTCCGAATCGACCAAAAGGAAACATCTGATTTTTGGAGCCAGTAAGCGATCCGATTTCCAGTTTTCGTTTCTGGTCATCAAGCTTGAGTTGTGGACTAGAATAGCCGCCTAGTCTTTTTTTGAAAAAGGAAACTTTATCGACTTTAACGCCAAAACGGACCACGGCAGCCAAACTGAACATATAATCCTGTCCCCAGACGGCTCTTTGGGGGTAGGCTTGCCAAACGGCTCTAACTGTTTCAAGTTTGAATAGTCCGTACATAAGATTACATTTGCCGTATGATTCGGCCTGCATGATGTATTTGGCTACCCTTACCCAACCTGGTCGACCGGTCAAGTTGACCATCCAAGGTGATTCAAGCAAATTCCGACCGAAAGAATCAATAGTTGTATTGCAAGTGGTGACCAAGCCGAGCGTCGGATCTTGATGGAAATGATCCAGGCAAGTTCGCAGATAATCTTTTTCCCAGAGATCGTCGCCAGCCGCCCACATGAAAAATTCACCCTCTGCTTTATCAAGTGTGAACTTGAAGTTTTCAAAAAGGCCAAGGTTTTGTGGCTGGCGGAAGTATTCTATCCGCGGATCTCTGGAGGCGTATTCCTGGCAAATTTTACCAGTGGTATCCTGTGAAGAATCATCAGAAATGAAGATCTTCCAGTCTGTAAATGTCTGGTTGACCAAAGAATCAAGCGCTTGTCTCAAATGACGCTCATTATTATATACTGGCATCCCGATAAAAACTTTAGCCATTTTATTTTGTCCGTTTAAGGTAGCCGTTGACATTCCAGGTGGCGTTTTGTCCAAACATGTCGCAATATTGGCGGTCAACAGTAAAGTGATCATTGTTGGACAGAAATTCTCGAATCGCCCTCAAGGGTCCACCGTGAAAACCTTTGTCTCGACCAAGCCGGCTTACGATACCATCCTCAATAATGAAATAAGAGCCGATCGAGACTAAGGGCCAGAATTTCTTCATAGCGGCCAGAGTATTTTCGTAAGTATGAGATGAGTCCTCGATTGTGAGGACCTTCTTAAAAGTTTTGGCTATAGTGATATCGTATTTTTCCCAGCCTTCAAAAAAAAGTTTAATCCGTGGATGTTTGGCTATTTCTGGATCTGAATGTTTATCAATATCAATACTATGAATAGTGCCGTGACCGATTTTGTCCAAGAGGTCGGCCAAATAGAGTGTTGTGCCACCAACATTGGTTCCGATCTCAATGATCAGATCTGGTTTGAGTTCGGAAATGATCATTTGGTATATGACATAGTCAAAAGGGCAACGGATCATAGGAATGTTTCTGTATTTGACCGAATAATGTCCGGCGTTCAGAGTTCGGACATTGAAGTGGACTCTTTCAGACTCGGGGACGTATTTCAAACTATTCAAGATGGCGTAAGCGATACGCAATAGGGGTCGGGGCAGGTGTTTTCCTATGAAATTTTTCATAGCTTATATAATATTCCAGGTTAGTTTGGGACGGAGGACGCCAGGCATTTTCTGGTTGAAATCATTCTTGCGAGCCTTATCGATGTCTTCAAGGACTTGGAAATTTAAGGCCTCTTTTTCGTATAGGTGAACCTGTAGAGGCATCATTGTGGAAATGGCCACGCCGACAGTATAAGTGCCGTTATTAAAAATATTAGCTGGGATCCAGGCTACAGTCTTGTGCTGGCCAATCTTATCCAAATCACCGGAATAGTCGGCATGACTAATGAAAGCGTACTCGCCTTTATTGGTAAAAAAGTGAAGATTGGGTAAAGGTGTGAAGCCGGCTTTCAAGACTTCATACGAGATTTCCACTCCGATCTCTTGATCGGAATAGGCGTAGGGAATAGTCTGATTATTCCTATCAATCAGTCGACAGGAATCTAGCCTGACAATATTGTTGCCGGGTCTCAAGGCATTTTCCCATTTGATTTCCGTACCACTACCACTTGTATTGGTGAGATAATGGTTGACAACTTCACTAGTCTCTCCGATCATTTTGACTTGTCCTTTTTCAATCAGTACACATCTTTTGCATAGACTTTGGATGGCCGCCATATTATGACTGACAAAAAGAATAGTGCGTCCATCGGCTCTGGTAACCTCTTCCATCTTGCCCAGGCATTTCTTCTGAAATTCCGCATCACCAACCGCCAAAACCTCGTCGACAAGGAGTATATCCGGCTCCATATGGGCGGCTACTGAAAAAGCTAGGCGGACATACATACCGCTCGAATAAAATTTGACGGGAGTATCAAGGAATTTCTCGACCTCGGCAAAAGCGACAATGCTGTCGAAATTTTTCACTATCTCCGAACGCTTCATTCCCAGAATGGCTCCATTCAGGAAAATATTCTCGCGGCCGGTCAATTCTGGGTGAAAGCCGGTGCCGACTTCGAGAAGAGATGCTGTCCTTCCGCGCATGATGATCTCTCCGGTTGTGGGCGGAGTGATACCGGTCAGGATCTTCAAGAGAGTCGATTTGCCGGCGCCGTTCCGGCCGATGA
>CAYIFO010000032.1:0-8613 GCA_964362725.1 uncultured Candidatus Saccharibacteria bacterium | reverse complement strand
AAGAAGTGTCATGGGAAGTAGTAAAGAACATCGGAAATTAATGCTGTTAATAAAAGTATAAAAGTGGATAAGTAGCAGAGATTATTGTGGTATAATTTTATTAATTAATAATTTTCGATTAACTTAAACATTATGAGTGGACAAATGAAAGGTCTAATCAGTGTAGTCATTGCATTGTTATCAGTTTGGTCAAATGTAGTAGTGGAAGTTTTAAATCTCCCATCAAACATTTTTACTGTTTTGATTATCCCAATTATTGTTAGCGCATTCGCTATATATTTGGGGGTACGGGCCAGAAAAGAAAACGCAAAGATATGGGGATTGATTGGCATTGTGCTCGCTGTAGTTGCTATAATTACCCACTCTTACGCTTTACTTGCTATCGGAGTATACAAATCTTCTCTCTAAACATGAATAAGTGGGTTGTTACGCTCCTCGTTCTCTGCTTTTCTGTGAATGCAGTAGTATTGGCATTTCCGCTTGCAGATTTTTATCTCTATGCAAATAAAGAAAGTCCAAGTTATGGCATCTATTTTCTGCTTATATCAATCGGTCTTGTTGTCTCATTGGTAATAAGCATATTGCGGTTAAAATATTCAGACGAATATAAAAGGGCAGAAAAGATTGCCTATACCCCATATACTAAGTATGGTTTATACGCTTTGGTTTTCTTTTTTGTTTCCATGATTTGTTTCTATTTATACGCATTTTTATTGCACGGATGATGTTTTTTTGATAGATTAACCCTACGAAGACCATTATCCAATTCTCTCTTTCAAAAGGAAAGAAATACTATACGGCTCAAAGCGTTGAACTGCCTATTGTCACGCAAGCCAAGACTTTGGATATGCTCCTAAAAAACATAAAAGAAGCTCTGCATTTGTTTCTGTAAGGTGAAGATTTACAAAAATGCCCAACCCCACCCGCAAAATCTTAACCCTCTGCCTCATCCACCAACACCCCTGGATTCTTCTGGGCCTGAAAAAGCGCGGTTTTGGAGCGGGTCGATGGAATGGCTTCGGGGGCAAGTTGGCTGAAGGTGAAACAGTAGAAGAGGCGGCCAAGAGGGAATTGTTGGAAGAAGCTTCGGTCGTGGCTGATAAGCTTGAAAAAGTTGGTGTTTTGGAGTTTTTGTTTCAAAACGAGCCGAAAATATTGGAAACACATTTTTTCAAAGCCACGGAATTTTCAGGCGAACCATTCGAAAGTGAGGAAATGAAACCGAAGTGGTTCCATGTGGATGAAATACCTTTTGAGGAAATGTGGCCAGATGATAAGTTTTGGATGCCGTATCTTTTGGCCGGCAAGAAATTTAAGGGCAAATTTCTTTTTGACAGACCGTCTGATCCGGAATATCAGTCCAAGATCATCGAGCAGGAGATAGTTGAGGTGCAAGAAATTTAATTATTCAATTACCAGCAACTTACCCACTACCCCATAACGAAAACCTGTGTTAATGTATAACCATGACTTCTCGAATCTCCTCTTATTTCTTCTTTTTCCTTCTTCTTTGCGCCGTTGTAGCCGCTCTTATCATATTCCTACCTTTCCTGACACCGATCATCCTGGGTATTGCCGCCTCGGTTGTGACCTATCCCATATACGAAAAACTTTCGAAGCTTTTTGGACCGGGCCGTTTCCGGACCAATGTCGCCGCTCTTCTGACCGTTCTTGTTTTATTGGTTGTGATCGTCGTGCCCATATTTTTCATTATCGCCAGAATGTATTCCGAAGTCCAGTCTCTCTATGGCATCCTGACCGATGAGACGGGACGATCGGTTATTATCGATCGACTCAATGCTTTTTCCACTTCACTTTCCGATAAGCTTTTCAACCTCTTTCCGGCCTATACCTTCGACAGCCTGAATATCACGGAATACATCAAAAATCTATTGATCTGGGTTTTCAACAATCTCGACAAGATCTTTACCGGTGTCGCCAGGGTGGCTGTCTACTTGTTTATCTTTGTTCTTTCGATGTTTTATTTCATGCGGGATGGAGCGATGATCAAAAGAAAATTTGTCTCTTGGAGTCCTCTTCTCGATCAATATGATGAGTACATCACTTTGGCCTTGAAAAGAGCTATTATTTCAGTCTTCGGTGGCACTCTGGTCGTTTCAGTCATTCAAGGACTTTTGACAGGCTTGGGCTTCTTTATCTTCGGCATTCCAGGCGCGGTGATCTGGGGAGCCGTGGCCGCGGTGGCCGCTCTCATTCCCGGAGTTGGTACCAGCCTGGTCTTGATTCCAGGCATAATCTATCTCTTTATCGTTGGTGAACAGACCTATGCTCTGGGACTTCTCCTCTGGGGACTTCTGGCCGTCGGCCTCGTCGACAACTTCCTGGGTCCCTATCTCATCAATAAAGGCGTTCGGATCCATCCATTCCTTATCCTCATTTCCGTCCTGGGTGGTTTGGCAACATTCGGACCAGTCGGATTCGTACTTGGTCCCTTGATCTTAGCTCTCTTGTTTGCTTTACTTGAAATCTACCGGACATCTTTCACTGAGATAAAGGAAGGTTAACATGGCTTTTATAGACGAAATACAATTTGCGGCCAAGGCCGGTAATGGCGGAGGTGGCGTCGTTCGTTGGCGCCACGAAAAGAATAAGGAGTATTCCGGCGCGGCCGGCGGCAATGGCGGAGCCGGTGGCGATGTCTATGTCCGAGCCGTCCGCGACCTCAATATTTTGGCTCGCTACAAGGCCGTCAAATCTTTTGTTGCCGCTAATGGTGAGGACGGTCTAAGCGATAGTCGACATGGCGGTAATGGGGCCGATTGTCACATTGATCTGCCCCTTGGTTCGGTCATTACCAATACCAAAACAGGCAGGGTAGTGGAGCTTATTGAGGAAAGACAAATAGAAAAGATTCTTCATGGTGGTCGGGGCGGTTTGGGTAACGAGCATTTCAAAGCTTCGACCAATGTTAGACCGGAGCAGTCGACGGTAGGAATGGTCGGTGAAGGGGCTGATTTCAAAGTCGAATTGGATCTGATCGCTGATATTGGTCTCATCGGTCTACCCAATGCCGGCAAATCCAGTCTCTTGAATGCTTTGACTTCGGCCAATGCCAAGATCGGCAGTTACCAATTCACCACTCTTGATCCCAACTTGGGAGCCTTACCCGATGGATTTATCGCTGCCGATTTGCCGGGACTGATCGAAGGGGCGGCTCTCGGCAAGGGTCTGGGGCATAAATTCCTGAAACATATAAAACGGACCAAGATACTGCTCCATCTGGTGGCTTATCGAGATGTGTTAGATCCCGAAGATTTGATCAGCGATTACTTGGTGGTCCGTAAAGAACTGGAAAAATATGGCCAGGGTTTGACCGATAAGCCGGAAATAATCGTCCTGTCTAAGTCCGATTGTGCCGATCCGGATACCCGAAAAACCGCTTGCCTGGCTTTTGAAAAAATTGGCAAGGAAGTTTGTGAAGTTTCCATTCTGGATGATCAATCAGTCAAAGATTTGTGGAGGTTACATCTTGCCAAACGACTCCTATCATAAATTAATTAACTCAAGTAAGTTTCTCCAGTAATAGTTTTTTAACCACCTCCGGGTTGGCCGAACCCTTGGTGGCTTCCATGACTTGGCCGATCAAGAACTGGAGGGAAGATATTTTGCCTCCTTTGTATTCGGTTACAACTGAAGAATGTTCGGCTATGATTTTCTCGATAATTGGAGCCAGGTCGGAGGCATTACTTTTCTGGATCAAGTTATTTTCTTCAGCGACTATCCTAAACGAGTGGTCAAATTTTTTCTTGTCGGCCAATGCCAAGTCGATCAATGAATTGGCCCCAGTTGAAGAGATTGTTTTGTTGGCGAGAAGATCAATAAGTTCGGCGAATGAAGCGGGGGTGATCCTATTAAGACCGATCTCTTTGTCGAGATCATCAGGAGTAATTCCTTGTCCGAGGTAAATTTTGCCCAGGTAGTTGTTCAAAAGATAATTTATGGCCAATCTTATTTTGCTTAAATCACCCTTAAAATTGGAAATAATATTTTCAAAATAATCAGCAACGGTCACTGACTCTATAAAAACCTCGACTTCTTTGCTTGTCATAGCGTAATCTTTTTTGTAACGATTTCTCCTTTGAGAGGGCAATTCCGGCAATGATCTTTTCAAGGCCAAGTGATTGAACTCAACCAACTCGGAAAGCATGACCTTGGGTATGTCCGGCTCCGGAAAATACCGATAGTCATGCGAACTCTCCTTGACCCTCTGGGAGTAGGTTTCGTTTTTGACATCATCCCAGCCGCGGGTTTCCTGGATGATCGGCTGACCTTGGCTCAAGAGGGAAGTCTGACGGTCGATCTCGTAAACGATCGATCGTTCCACCGCCCGAAAGGAATTGAGATTTTTGACTTCTGTTTTGGTTCCAAGTTTATCCGTCCCAGTCGGAGCGACAGAGATATTGGCCTCGACCCGCATAACACCCTTCTCCATACTGGCCTCGCCGGCTCCCAAGTATCGAAGCAGAAGCCGAAGCTCTCTGCCGAAGCTGGCGGCAGTCGAGGCATCATGGATAACCGGCTTTGTGACCAGTTCCATGAGAGGCCGGCCGGAACGATTGAAATTGATCAGGCTTTTGTCATGGGTATCATGCGTCGACTGGGCGGTGTCTTCTTCAAGATGAATCCTCTCTATTTCCACTCCGGCCAAACTACCACCAGAGACGAGCGGAAATTTGTACTGCGAGATCTGATAGCCTTTGGGTATGTCGGGATAAAAATAATTTTTACGGTCCCACTCGGTAAAGTTTGCCAATTCGCCCCCGACAGCAGTTCCAATCCGCAAGACTTGTCTCACCGCTTCTCTGTTCAAAACAGGAAGAGTGCCTGGGTGACCCAAACAAATAGGACAAACATCGACATTGATCGCCGTCTCATCGGGGTTATTCCGGCACGAACAAAACATTTTGGATTTCGTTTTTAGTTCTGCGTGGATCTCAAGACCAATAGTCGGTATGTAAGACTTGTTTTGCATAAAGTAAGACTAACAAATTTATTAAACTTACGAAAGTAGTGATTTACAACTACAGATGCTGAACAACCAGTTTCTTTATCTTTTTTACCGATGGTCGGCGTCCATGGCCAGCTTCAATTTCGGCAAGCAGTTTTTCAATATCGGCAATTTTATATACACGGTAATTGTTTATAGGGTGACGAGTAGCCTTGAACCTACCGCTATTGTCCCAATTACGAAGGGTTAGGGGTGTGACACCCAGTATCTTGGCCGCCTGCCGAATCGTTATAATTTGTGGGTACAGTACCTCCATTGTTTTAGACATTATTAAACATTGATAGATAACTAGTATGCTTTATGGCATTTTAACAAGATAAATAAGTTTTATTAATGTTTAAAAAAGAGATGATCTGAATAAATTTAGGCTCATGATAATTGATTTTCGTCTAAATTTTATCATAATTCTCAACTAAAAAATACAGCCTATTTCGGATTATCTGTTGATAATTTCGATAGAAAATGGCCTATAAACGATTATAAAGGCTTGCGTGAGTTTTATTGGACATTACAATTCTGCTCATCAATGTTGGCAATGTTCATGAATATGCCATATGCTGAAAAATTTACATGCTAGATGATGCTAGGCATTCGAAGTTTTGTGTTTTTGAGACCCGAGGGCATATAGCTCAAATTTACGCCTTTAACGATGATATTGAAATTTCTGTAATTTCATTTCTTAATTTTTTATATGGTATTTTGGTGCTGATGATAAAAAATTTATTTTTTGCGGAATCGTATTTTGTTGTCCACAGATTTCCTACATTTTTTGTTTCGATGTAAGTTATAATTATCAATGAACAAATATGAAAGAAAGCTTTATTTTCGAAGGAAAAAAATACATCTCGTCTAAACGAGCTTCCGAAATCTCGGATTACTCTTCCGACTATATTGGCCAGCTTTGTCGAGCCGACAAATTGGATTGCCGGCGCATCGGTCGATCCTGGTTTATAACCGAGGAATCCCTCGAGAAACACAAGTCGATTGTTTTCCAGGATGAGATTGCCAGAAACAGAATAGAAAATCTTCGCGGCCGTAAAAACATAGAAGGAAAGAAAAATTTGAAGGTTGCGCAGGCTATCAATCAAATTATTTCTGTTGAAGTCGGTGGTAAGAATTTGTCTGCAAAAATATCTGCCATTACCAGAAAAGAAATTTCTCCTAAGAATATAACTGCGTCAAAAAAAATCCCGGTGGTCGATTGGAATGTGACTTTCGTTTCTCCAGGTTATAGACCTCTGCCTTCAAATGTTGGACAGCCGATCTTGTCGTATCTGGTTGATGAGCGTCCACTTTTACCTATATTGAAGAAATTTGTGCGGACTGTTGCAGATCAGAAAAATCCTTTGAAAAAAGTTTCCATGCCGAATATGGCGGTCCATTCCAATTTGGAAATAATGAAAAAGACCCGACCGTCAGTGCCAATCCTGGCCCGAGCGATAATCCTGGGTCGGGTCCTGTCCAAGACGGCGACTATTGTTCTTGCTGTTGGTTTGGGTTTGTCTGTTCTAATATTCGTCAAACAAAATGGACCGATCATTGCCGACAGTGTTGTTGCTATTTCCGATTCGGCCGAAGCTAATGTCTACACGTCATTGGACGCGGCTGTTAATTTTTTCCGCTATCAATACCGTTCGATTCTGGCTTTTTTCACTTTGCGGCCGATGCAGATAACAATGAATGAACCCAAGCCGGTAGGATTACGGCTTGAACTGCCGGTCGAGCCTGATCCCGCATCCATCCTGCCTTTGCCGAATGGTTTGGCTGTCGTGCCCTCGGCCGGCTCAAGCGAGGTCGACCAAGTTGTCAAAGAGAAGCTTCAAAGTTCATTTTCCGACGAAGTCGAAGTTAATCCCGATCAAAGTGGTGCGGCCGGCGTGATCAGGCCGATCTTCAAGGAAGCCAAGGGCAAAGATTTTATTTACGTCATGGTTCCGGTCAAGGAAACGGGGACCGAAGGTTCCCAAGTAAAGATTGCGCCGGCGCCTTGATGATTTCGGATCCGGCCCGGTTTGTTTAGTAGAGTCGTGTGAATTGAGGGAAGCCAAGCTATTTTATGAAGAAAACAATTTTTGAAATTGTAAGTCTGACAGTCCAAACCATTTTCTTTTTGATAATAGGCTTTGTTTTTGTCGAGCCGGCGGTCAGTCTGGGAGCCCAGAATACTTTGCTTATCGGTCAAACGGTTACCTCGGAAGTGGCATTTAGCGCCACGGCCGCTAATATCACCCTGACGCCCAGTCTCAACGCCTCAACCGGCGGAACGGCCGATGGCGGAACCCAGGTTATCGTGGCCACCAACAATTCGCTCGGTTATTTGATGACCATTACCGCCAGCTCTTCGGTGGGAATGATCGGCATAGCCAGCACGACCAATTCCATTCCCGCTTATGTGCCGGCCACGCCCGGTCTGCCTGATTACGTTTTTACCGTGCCGGCCAATACGGCTTATTTTGGTTATACGGTTGAGGCCTCGACCACGGCAGATTTGGCCACTTCATTCAAGGACGCGGCCGGTGCCTGCAATTCCGTCGGAGGCGGCGATACGGCCGAGTCCTGCTGGCTGAACGCTTCAACCACGGCCTATACGATCGTCAATCGCGGCAGTCAAACAGTCGCCTCGGGAGCGACGACCACACTCAAATTCAGAGTCGTCATCAATGCCAATCCAAGCCCGATTATTCCCAATGATACTTATAGGGCCACGACGACCCTGACGGCGACGGCGAACTAGAAGTCAATTAAAAAGGCAAAATTCAAAATGAAAAATCACAAATCAAAATTGAAAATCAAACTAAACTCATTTTGGATTTTTGTATTGTCATTTTCCATTTTGATTTTTGCATTTTCAATTAACGCTGATGCCGCGGTTATTTTGGAAAAGTTATCCGATACCACTCCCAAAGGCGATTTCGTGGTCGGTCCGGCCAAGGTGGAATTGAATCTGGATGCGGGTGAGACCAAAATAGTTGAATTGACGGTCACGAACCGTCTGGGTAGCGACAAAACCTTTGTCATTAGCGAAGAGGATTTGACCGGTTCGGAAAATCCCGAACAGCCGGTCATACTTCTCGGTGATGATCGCGGCCCGTATTCTCTCAAGGACTACATTCGCCCTTCTGAAACTTCGTTCAATATTCCGAACGGATACCGAGCCAAAATTCCGGTGACTGTTTCCATTCCGACTGGCGCGGAACCCGGAGGTCTTTACGGCAGTCTGGTCGTTGGAATGACCGCGGCTGGCACGAAAGCCGAATCGGCCGGCGGAACGGCGACGACCAATGCTCTGGTCAGCCGGATAGGCACTTTGTTCTTTGTCAGGGTAAAGGGTCAAGCCCGGGAAAGCGGCCGGCTTGAAGGCTTCGCTCTTTCGGGCGAGAGCACCTATGTTTTGGATCCGGCCGATCTGGCATTCAGCTTGGTCTATCGCAATGACGGCAATGTCAGCCTCAATCCTTACGGAGTGATTACCGTGACCAATATCATCGGATCGACGGTTGGCGTTATTCAAGTCGAACCCTGGTACGCTTTGCCGCGATCATTGCGTTATCGCCAAGTCAAATGGCGACCTGCCTTCATGTTCG
>CAYIFO010000031.1:0-8765 GCA_964362725.1 uncultured Candidatus Saccharibacteria bacterium | reverse complement strand
GAGCCGACCGGATCGATATGTTTTAATGGATTCAAGGTCAATCGACCCTGCAATCGAGCAGTCGGATCACCTAGGCGATCGGCCATAAAACCATGAGAGATCTCGTGAATAATGACTGAAAATATTAGAATGACTATTGATAATATGGTTAACATCGTCTTATGAAGCGACCTTTGCGCTTGTCGCCAGCTTATGTTAGCATGACTTACTAATACTTTCATGGCCAAAGTCTGTGCAATAACCAAAAAAGGTTCGATAATCGGCGGTCGTTATTCCAACCGCACTCGCGCCACTCAATTCAACCCTTGCGGGGCTATTCGCAAGTATCCCAATCTCCAGAAAAAACGAGTTTATGTGCCCGAACTCAAGAAGTCTTTTGTCTTGAATATTTCAACCAGAGCTCTAAGAACTATAGAAAAGAACGGGGCCTTCAGAACTTTGAAAGAAGCTGGGATTATTTAGAACCAATTATATTCATAAAACCAGAAAGAAGCCGGGTATCAGGGCTTTTTTATTTACCACTACTCTGTTCGCCAACATAACCTATGTTGACATGTATTCCATCAGAAACAACTTTAACTGTTCCCTTCTCTTTTAGATTAAACCTCTGATCAGCTTTGATATACTCCAAAGAGTCAATACTTTCTTTTTTCTTTTTTGATGAAGATGACGCTTGTGTCTGCTTATATGAACGGCTGGTTGGGCTTTTTGAGTAAACCAGATACCGTGGTTTGATCTTTTCAATCAGCTGTCCGGCAATATTAGCCGGCAAAGCACTACGGGAAACAATTAGAACATCGGTAAATTCCGGAAAGGCGAATGAATTGATGTTGTTTAAGCTATTTGAAGCGATGAATTTTTGTGTCTTATTCGACGCATCACCCATGAAAACAATCCGCGTTTGACCAAAGAACAGTTCAAAAAGAATTTCCGGGGCACTGGTCTTGGAATATGCAAAATTACTTGAATCGGCCGGAAAAAGAATATTGATCGGAGATTTTTTGTCTAGAATAACAAAGTCACCGGCACCGATTTTATGTAATGGCAACGATTTTTCATTCAAGACTTTCATAAAAACATCGAATACCTGATCACTCGAAGAAGCCAGGGCCAGACTCTGAAGCGTTACAGCCGGCAAATATACCTGACCAATCTCGTATCTTTGGACCAGATCGATCAGTCCGCCAACATTTTTACCCTCTGTATTGGTGACAATGACGGCATCGATCCTTCTTGAATAGAATGGCAAAATCTTCGAAAGATGTCTGATGATCTCAAAATTCGCTCCCCCATCGACAACAATCCTTTTGTCATCCGGTGTCCGGATAAACATCGAGCGGCCGCTCGAAAGAGCGAAGATGTACAATTCGAGCTGTGGCAAACGATTTTCTTCATGCCAAACATAGCCGGCCAAGCCAGAACCAAGAGCCGTCGCGGTTAGAACTATAAACAGGGGTTTGGATATCAGAGCCATGGACCAAGTCTAACGTAAGCAAATGAAATTTCTGTGAAAAAAGCAGTCGAGGTCGGGAGAGGTCTAGGGAGGTTCCACCTACACAAGTGGAACCTCTCCTCTGGTATAATTGAGTCATTAGCAACTAATCACTACAAACATGAATCAATTCGCAACCAAAACTTTCAACATACCAACCCTCAAAGGTATATCCGCCAAAACCGTAGAGGAACACCTCAAGCTTTATGCCGGCTATGTCAAAAACGCCAATCTTATCCTGGAAAAAATAGCTGAACTCAAGAAAGATAACGAAAAAAACGCTTATGCTTTGGGTGAAATAAACCGGCGCTTTGGTTTCGAATACAATGGTATGCGCAACCATGAGATTTATTTTTCGTCATTTGAAAGAGGTCCCGCCAATCTAAAAGAAAGTAGCAATTTATTGAAAATGATTATCGAGAACTGGGGTTCTTTCGACTCTTGGCTTGGCGAATTCAAGGCTATTGCCCTGACGCGGGGCATTGGCTGGGCTATTTTGTATTTCGACGCAAAAGAAGATCGCCTGCTCAATGCCTGGATAGACGAGCAACATATCGGTCAGCTGCAAGATTGCGTCCCGATTATCGCTCTGGATATGTGGGAACATTCATTTGTAGCTGATTATCAACCTTCTGGTAAGAAGAACTACATTGAGGATTTCTTCACTAATCTCAACTGGGAGGTGGCGGAAAATAATTACTCATAAGTTATGAGATTAAACTCTTTGTCGATTATAATAAATTAAAAGAACAACAAACAGTATTCCATAAAACCCCACCACCCACCAACCAGAAAATACTGAAACATTGACTGAAGCCAACGGTAAACTGGCGAATTTCTCGACAATAAAAAGTTCATGGGAGAGAAGAAGATGGGTTAGCCAGCCAAATGCTTGAGAAAGTGGAAACCAAATGAAACCGGTTAAACCGGTTAAAAAAACCAAAAACATAGTCAAAGGAATAAAAGGTAAAACAATCACGTTGACTAGGGTGCCAATCAAAGAAAGTTGTCCCATCATGTACAAGATAAAAGGTAAAACGAATATTTGAGTAGCCAAGGTGGCGGCGACAATCCCTCGAATACCAATTTTGTCGGTTATAAAATTTAGTCGCTTCTCAAAAGGACCGGATAAAATGATCAAACCCAGAGTAGCCAGGAAAGAAAGCTGGAAGGAGGGATCATGAAGAAGAATGAGAGGGTTTTGGATAACCATGACCAAGCCCGCGAAAATGAGCGCTCGAATGACGCTGTAATCGCGGCGGATAAGATCAGCCGAGAGGGCGATACCGGCCATAAAACAGGAACGGATGACTGTCGCCCCGCCTCCGACTAAGATTCCGAAAAGAATTATACCCAAACCGCCAAGAATGATGCCCCAGACGCGTGGCAAAAAAGATAGCAATCTTCTGATCGCTTCACCAACAATAGTGATATTGAAACCAGACAAAACAACTATATGAATTAGACCAACTATTCGAAAACTTTCTAGTAATTCTTTGCCCAGAGCCGCCTTCTCTCCCACTACCAGTCCAGCCGCCAGAGCGGCATGCGGTTCACCCAAAACTTTTTCCAGATTGGCCACAAAAGATCTTTTCAGACGAAAAAGAGCGGTGGGAATTGATTTCTCTATGCCCCTGGACAATTTATTTTCGGCCTGATTGTTTGATTTCGCTTCGGCCAATCCAACAACCGCGCTTTTCATTTCAAAATAAACATTATCTTTGGCCAAATAACCGATATAGTCGAAAGAACGGCCGTTATCGCTTTCGAAATTGGAGGGAGCCAACAGTTTACCGGTAAAGACGACGGTTTGACCGTAGTCAAAGCGCGGATAAAGCTTGGTCTTGAGACGAATCCTAAACGCTACCGGACAAGGCCAGTCTCTATTGATCAAACTCATTTCCTCAACCAAAACGACCATAACCTGGCCGGTCTCTTTGCGTTCCGGTTCTTCTTGAATAAGACCAAAACCCTTCACGCTTTGATTGAGGCAATATCCAGGCTCGGGAGCCTTGAAATCAAAAGATTGCCAAAGGCGAAAGATGGCTGCCGCCAGAAAAATACTCCAAAAAATTAGAATTCTTTTTCTCATCAAGCCATTATAGGCAATGAAGATAAAAAAACAGTGAAATAATCGTGAAGAAAGAATAAAAAAGACCGTTGAGGTCTCGGGACGAATATTAGAAAATCTTCGTGGCCATCACAGGGGACTGATTTCACCAAATTCGCGCCTAATCTTCATTTCACCATCACGATCCAGGGCTTTTTTGAAACGAGCACCTCCTACTCCCTTGACTCTTTTTTCGCAATCAGGCCAAGTTTGATGCATTTTAACCTGACCATCAACCAAACTGACATACGAATAGGCTTTGGCCTTCGAGTGGCTCGATTTGGATTTTTTGTTGGACAACAGTTTTACATCTTCCTTGATGTTCAAAATATCTGGAATATGATAGCTGGTCAAAGAACCTTTAAAAAATTTGACCTCCTTTTTATCGGCCAAGGTCGTGGCAATAACATCACAACGCTCATTACCAGCAATACCCACATGACCACCCACATATTTCCAGACGACAGTCCGGTCTTTGACGAGGGCATCGAGTTCCATCCAAAGATCTTTATTCAAAACTTCTTCTTTAACCTTAGTCAGCCAGCCATTTCTCTTCCAGCCTTTTATCCATTTGGTTATGCCGTTTATGAGGTACGATGAATCCGTATATATTTTAACCTCTTCGCTAACATCGGTTTTGGCCAAACCGCCGATAGCCGCTCTTATCTCCATTCGATTATTGGTGGTCTTCTCTTCTCGCCCGCCTATTTCCAAAACCTCCTCTTTTCCCTTTTCACCTCTGATAACGACGCTTCCCCAACCTCCTGGACCAGGATTGCCTCGAGAAGAGCCATCGGTAAAGATAATAGTCATGGGGGTATATTAGCATGGAAAAAACGAGGTCTATAAATCCACCCCCTCCACCCTCAATCTCAACTCCTTCCTCCCTCCAAAATAGGACTTTTCTAGCGAAGCAATAAGATCTATTTTTTGATTAGCTTGCAAACCTTTGGCCCAGGGTTGGGAGGCGCCGAAGAAGGAGATAGCCGTAATCTGGCTTCCATCTTTCTTTTGGAAAACCAGACTGATATGATCCTGACCTTTGCCAAATATCCTGACTGTTTTGGGAATTACTCCTTTGAAGAGAAAAAGTGGTTTGGGATTGCCTATGCCAAAAGGCGCCAATTTGCCTATCTCATCGAAAAGATCGGGAACCAGATCGTCTATCGTCAATTGGGCGTCGACTATGTTTACCGGTCGTTCTGAATCAATCTCCCCGTTTTCCATCTCTTCTTTTCCGACCAAAGATTGGTTGGCTTTAATAGAAAGCGCCCCTTCATTGAGCCTCTCTTCTAGGAAATGAATCTCCTCATTGCTCACGGCAAATCCTCCAGAATGATGGTGGCCGCCGAATTGAGAAAATGAATTTTCTGGAACGGCTCGCATCAGTTCGACAACATTGGTCTTCCCTTCCGAGCGACATGACCCCTTGATGGCATTATCGCCATCACGACCCCAGAGAAAAACCGGTCGATCGAATTCTTCGGCGCAGGAATTGGCCGCCAGGCCCAAAAGCGAAGGACGCCAAATGGGATTGCCGAGAACGATGACGTCCGGCAAGACCGAGCCATGTCTTTCCTGAACAAGTTTTTTGACTTCCTTAACCAGCGAAGCCACCACCCCCTTTCTTTCATTGTTGATCTTATCCAAATGTTCAGCACTTATTCTGGCCTCCGTTTCATCTTCCGCTGCCAGTAATCTAAAAGCATCCATAGGTAAACCCATCCGCGAAGCGGCATTGATCCGAGGAGTGATCATGAAGGCAATATCATCTTCGGTAATCTGTCTCTGATTCATTTTGAGCATCCGAAAAAGTTCCATCAAGCCCTTGCGCGGACTCTGACGGACGACAGTCAGCCCATAGTAGGCCAAGATCCTGTTTTCACCAACTAAGGGGACCATGTCCGATAATGTAGCAATGCCGACCAGGTCAAGAAGCCACTTTTCCCGCCCTTCCCCCAGACCCAACCGATCGATTTTCAAAATAGCTTGAATGAGCTTGAAGGCCACGGCCGAACCGCAGAGATTTTTGTCGGGATAGGCACAATCGCTTTGTTTATGATCAACTATGGCAAAAGCCCTTGGCAAAACCGACGGCGGTTCATGATGATCGGTTATTATGAGATCCAAACCCAATTCGAAAGCTCGAGCGGCCGGTACAATATCGGTTATACCGCAATCGATCGTTATAAGCAGTTTTACCCCTTGGCCGGCCAATTGTTCAACTGCTTCGATATTCAGGCCAAACCCTTCATCGTGCCGATGCGGTATATAAATCGAATAATTGGCAAAACCAATTCTGCGGAAAAAATCGTTGAATGCGGCCGCGCCCGGTATACCATCGGCATCATAGTCGGCAAAGATCGCGATTCTTTCATTATTTTTTATAGCTTGAATGATCCGTCTGGCGGATTTTTCGGAATCTTTCAGAAGAAAGGGATCATGAATAGTTTCATAATCAGGCGCGATAAACTTCCTGGCTGATTGATTTTCAATAATACCCCGGTGGAACAAAAGATGGGCAACCAAGTCGGAAAAACTGTTCAATTCTCGACGTTCAGTATCTTTTAGCGGTCGGCGAATTTGATATAACATGTAGCGAGTATAACATTATAGACAAAAATCCCTTTAGAGCTACAATATGGGTATGATCGACTGTGTCTTCTGCAAAATTGTCAACAAGGAGATACCCTCACACATAATATACGAGGATGAGGACTTCTTGGCTTTGCTGGACACCAACCCCCTATCGCCCGGCCACGCCTTGGTCATTCCCAAAAAGCATTACCGCTGGGTCTGGGATGTGCCCGAACTCGACAAATATTTCGCCGCGGTCGGCAAGGTCGCCCTAGCCCAGAGAAAAGCCTTCAATCAGGAAATGATCCTTTCCAAGATTGTCGGCGAAGAAATCGAGCATGCCCATATCTGGGTCTTCCCTTCCTTCGGCACTAAAGGAGACAAAAAAGATTTCGTTTCCAATCGAGATAAGTTGATCAAAGCGCTTTCTGAACTGGCCAAGACTTAGTTCTATTTACTTTTGTTCATCCAAAGCCTCCAAACCGGGCAATGTCCCCTTGGCCAAAAATTCCAGCATGGCCCCGCCTCCGGTCGACATAAAGGTAATCTTGTCACCCAAATGCGCTTCGGCAATGGCGGCCAAAGTATCGCCTCCGCCAAGGATCGATTCGGCGCCGTTTTGGCTGGTCGAGGCAATGAGACGCGCCAATTGCAATGTCGCATTCTTGTAACCTGCCTCGTAGAGACCCAGCGGGCCATTCCAGAGAATAAATTTGGCTGAAGTAATTTTTTCCCCTAGAAGTTCCAATGTCCGTGGTCCGACATCCATGATCCTATCTTCCTTGCCCAGAGAATCGGCCGACTTGATCTCCTTTTTTTGGTTGATAATATCGACCGGCAACATCATCTTGCCATTGTCGAGAAAACAGCCGAGCTTGAAATCACCCGCCGAGACCAGTGATTGACCGACCTCATAACCTTTTTCCTTAAAAAAGTCAGTGGCCAAGGCCCCGCCGACAAAAACCGTGTCGGCTATATCGATAAATTTTTCCATGAGTGGCAACTTGGTCTCAAATTTGGCGCCGCCCAGGATAAAAACGAAGGGGCGGGGCGGGTTGAAAGCTTTGGCCAGATTTTGAACTTCCTTTTGGACCTGCCGGCCGGCATAGCTTGGCAAGAATTTTGGAACACCGATCATTGAAGCGTGTTTGCGGTGACAAACGGAAAAAGCCTCATTGACATAGATATCGGCCAACGAAGCCAGCTCCTTGGCAAATTTGACATCATTGGCTTTCTCACCTTCAAAAAAACGCAGATTTTCCAGAAGAAAACAACCATTGCCGTTTTCGATGATTTCGTTGGCTTTCTTATAGTCATCGATAAAAGTTATAGGGACACCAAGTTCACCCAGGCGATCGGCCACGGGTCCAAGCGAAGGATTGGTCCCGTCGTTGGATTCAAGATGACTTATTAATATTACTTTGGCCCTCTTTTGCCTTAAATACTCTATGGTCGGCAAAGTCATTCTGATTCTAAAATCATCCGCCACCTTGTCATCAACGATGGGTACATTGAAATCGGCCCTGACCAGAACCTTGACTCCGTCCAAAAACTCTATATCATCCAAAACTTTCATGATTCTAATGTTATGGTCTAAGAGCCTGTTCATAATCTAACCGCAGATAAATAAAGTAGAACACCGCTTGCCTGACAAAACATCCAAATTTTAGCTGCAAATCATTCAGAGCTTGTCGACATAGCATAGCTATGCCTCCTCGCTCTTCATGATTTTCGCTTGAAATTTGGATGTTTTGTCTAGGCATTAGATTATGAAAAGGCTCTAAACAATTTCGTCAACAACCTTCAGTAATTCCGTAAATCCAGCCACATTGACGCTTTCCCGACCGACCAGTAACCCATCGACTTGGCCAGTCTGGATAATATCCGTGGCGTTGCGGAAATTGACGGAACCGCCATAGAGAACTTTGATCTTTTTGACCAAATCCGTACCGAAAGTGTCGGCAAAAATCTTTTTTACGAATAATGCCATCTCGTGGATTTGCGCCGGATCCATAGCCTCTTTGGCTCCAATGGCCCAGACCGGCTCATAAACCAGAACAATGTCCTTGGCGGACTTGGCCGGCACTTCGGCCAAAGTTTGTTTCATCTGCTGTTTGATATACTCGTAATGCGAGCCGTTTTCGGAATCACGGTTCTTCTCACCGACACAAACGACCGGAATTATGCCGGCATTCAAGGCATTCTTGATCTTTCTCGACACCATTGTATCAGTTTCGCCCCCGGCCCTTTCTTCGGAATGCCCGGTAATAACATACTTGACCCCCAAACTTTTCAACATTGAGGCGCTTATTTGGCCCGTAAAGGGACCCTGCTCCTCGATTGAGAGGCTTTGGGCACCCATATTGAAATTGTCTACCGGATTTTTTGGTTGACAGGCCGTAATAAAAACGGCAGGTGGACAGATAACGGTCTCGACCAGCTTCGTCAAAGCGGCCGTCTGGCGGATCTTGGTTGATACTATCTTGGCTTCAGCCAAGCTGGCCGGATTCATCTTCCAATTGCCTATAATCAATTTTTTAGTCATGCAGATATTTGATATGTGTCCCCCTAACGGCATAATGTCCC
>CAYIFO010000030.1:0-9639 GCA_964362725.1 uncultured Candidatus Saccharibacteria bacterium | reverse complement strand
CTAATATATGAGTAGCCGGTGACAATGCCGTTATCATTGATCCCTGTTGCCACGCTTAACTTTCCACCCAAAGTACCCAAATCATTCATGGTACCTTTGGCGTAGAGGAAAGCGCGGTGCTCGCCTGCGCGAACTTCCGCCAGACCGACAATTTGACCGACATTATTGATATCGTAAGCACGGCTGTAATAACCACCAAGTGCTCCAAGATCAATAACGTTGTATGTGTCACCAAATGAGTGGCACTCAAGTATAACCATTATGGCAATGGCACACCTACAAACCGTGACTCCATTCATAGCGTTTATTGTTGAATATGAACCTGAACTACCGTCAGGACACAGTGATTTGTCAAAAACTAATCTAATCTTAATACTCCAACATATTGAAAAATTAGTCAATGAAACAAAAAAGGCCATATAACCCCGCATTTAATTCAGGGACTAAATTGTACTACTTCAGCGAATCAATCTTAACCTTAAAGAAAGGTTGTCTGTGACCGTTTTTCTTGAAATAACGGCTCTTTTGTTTGTAGTGAACGACGACGACCTTGGGTGCCCGACCGATCTCGGTGATCGTACCCTTGACCGAGGCTTTGGCAATGTAAGGAGTGCCGATCGTGGTATTCTTGCCATCATCAACCAGAAGGACTTTGTCGAAAATGAGACTTTCACCTTCTTTGTGCTCGCCGGAAAGCTTCTCAATGGTGATAATATCACCCTTTGAGACTGTATATTGCTTGCCACCGGTTTGGATTACCGCGAATTCCATAATGTAGGACAGTATACAGGTTTTGGCGGAATTGGCAAATATATTGGTCTAATTTTATTATTCTTCGCTTTCCGGCTTCTCGATCATCGCCACCTCGATACCCGGGGTCTCCCCGGTAATCCGCAAAACATCCTTGTCAACCTTCTTGAGTTCCCGGCCGGCCGTATTGTAATGATTGACCACGGTCGAAAGTGAAATACCCAGTTTGCCGTGATATTCTTCGTATTTCTTGAGATGAGTACCCAGTTCGGAAACCCGTTTGACGATATCCTTGGCCGTCTCCTCGATCTGCAAAGCCTTGAGGCCCTGGAGGACGGTCTGGAGATAGGCCAGGAATGAAGTCGGCGAGACTATGATCACCTTATATTTATTGGCGGCCCTCTGGATCAGGTTGTCGGTTTCCTCGGTAATGGCTCCGATCTTATTGACCAGAAGGTCGTAATAGATGGCCTCGTGCGGAATAAACATAAAAGCAAAATCCATAGTCCCCTCGGTCGGTCGAACATATTTGGAAGTTTCTTGAATGCGTAGCTTGAGATCGCCCACGAAATCTTTCTCCAATTTTTCTTTCTCGGCCGGATTGGTCTCTTCGGCCAGCTTATTGTAATTCTCCAGAGAAAACTTGGAGTCAATGGGGATGATCTTGTCCTTGACGAAAACCACGGCATCGACTATTTCCCCATTGGCAAAAGGATACTGCATCTTGTATTGGCCTGGGGCTAAGACGTTTTTGAGAAGAGTCTCCAGATAATATTCGCCCAAAATGCCCCGATGCTTGGGGTTCTTCAAAATATCCTGGAGATTTTGGAGCTGATCGGCGAAAGAGACGACTTGGCGATTGGTTTCATCGAGCTTGGTCAGGCCCTGGGTGACTTCTTTGATCAGTTTGGCCGATTCGGAAAGCTGTGTCCGCATCGATTCCTGCATATTCCGTGAAGATTCATGGATCTTGGTATCGACACTCCTAGTCAGTCCATCGACCTTGCTATCAACCGTTCTCGAAAGATCCCCCACCCGCCTATCGACTATCCGCCCCAATTCATTGACTTGCTCGAGAATGAGATTCAAGCCCTGCCCGTCCTTCTTGTCACCACCATCGCCCTTGCGCCTCAAAATCACCCAAGCCAGAATGATGTTGGCGACAACGGCTAAGATTACGAGAATAATGAGGGTGGTTTGCATGGGTATAGTTTACAGGGTGAAATACCATTATGCAAAAAGATGCAATTTATTTGCTACTTATAGTATTCATTTTAAACCTCAGATAATGCCAAAGATGGCAGTCGCAGTGACCACTCACATGTGGTTGTACATGAGCGAGGTGACGGCTCGAGAAGTGCTCATGCGCACGGTATCCGTGGCGGTACCCGCAGATAGTCTCGCCAACAAATAAACATTACGCCTGAGCTTTCTCGAGAGCTGGGCGTATTATCTTTTCATAAGTAGCGACAAGAGCATTTTTTTTCGAGGGTACCGGAAAATCGGAGTCATTCTCAAAATAAACCGTCGCATCAAGACACCAATCCGAAATTGTATGTGGAATACCCTTTAATTCCGACAAAACAAGAAAATACGTGGCCGTATCGTGTTGATCGACTGATGCATGATTGACAAGAGTGTCATATCCGTAGTCGAACAATGCCACTAGAGAAATCTTCTCTTTCAATAACTCGCTTACCAAAAAGTTCTCAAATCTGCCTAGACCTTTCCTGGCTAGAATATCATTAAATTCAGTCTGGAAATCATCTGACAAATGCTCGTACTTATTCAACTGGGAGTTTATCTTGTTCATTACTAAATAATACACCTTCTATTTATTCGAGGCGAGGCCTCGTAAAGGTCCGAAAAAAGTTGGCAGTGAGATGGAGGATAAATTTATTAAATATAATGATCTTCTCTTTTTTATTATTCCATTGTAAACTACCATCATGTCCCTACACCAAACCATCAAAGAACAAATCAAGGAGGCCTTGCGGGCCAAGGATGCAATCCGGCTCGACACTTTGCGCGGACTAAACGCTTTATTCCAAAATGAAATGCTGGCTCAAAAGGTTCCGATAAGTGGTGAATTCCTGCCTGATGACAAAGTCTTAGTTCTCATTAAAAGAAGCGTCAATCAGCACAAAGATTCGATCAAGCAGTTTGAAACGGGTAACAGATCTGATCTCGTTCAAAAAGAAAAAGCCGAGCTTACCATTCTCGAATCATTTTTGCCGGCAATGATGAGCCGCGAGCAAATAGATGTTGTAGCCGTCCAAAAATTGGAATCTCTCAAAAAAGCAGGTCCTGTTGACCAGAAAATGATCGGCAAACTGACTGGTGTGATCATGAAAGAGTTGGCTGGCAAAGCCGATGGTAATGATGTAAAAGCGGTAGTGGAGGGGTTGGTTATAAGCTAGAATAGGTTTTAGTTATGTGCTTTATTTTATTTCTCATTACTATTGACTTTTGAGTTGATTCGCGATAGAATACTTGAGGTTAAACAAAAGGCATTCTATGACAAAAAATATGCACGTGTCTTTTAGAACAATTCACGAGTGGGCCACGCAGGTCCACCAAATAATAAATTCTACCCCGGTCAAAAAATACGACCGGCAAGCACCACAGAGAGGACAAAAAATGTCGACGTCCGTAACCAAGTTTACTTTCACCGGAAACAGGGTCTGTCATACTATTCCCGCAGAATAATATGACCTACAACTTTCCAAAGCGCTCCAGAAATGGGGCGTTTTATTTCTTCGACTTATCTGATCAGTATTCTAACGTGCGCTCATATTAGAATTCGCGTCTGGGTAGAATTTTGTGCGCTTGATGTCCTTCTAACACCATGTTATATATACAACAGAAAAAACAGTAATCGTCTGTAAAGAAAGGTCTATATGTATTATTTTCTTCCCGAAGATTATAAGAGATTGAACGATGAAATCACTGACATCAACAACCGGATCGCCGAGGTCGGCAAAGAAATGGGTGAAAGTTGTAAAGAAGGCGCCGAAACTTTTCATGATAACTTCGCGTACGAAGATGGTGAGAGGCAACAGTTTATGCTGTCAACCAGACTTCGAAAGTTAATTGGTATAAGAAATAACGCAAGAATTACAAACTCGGTCAATGATCGTATAGTAAGCATCGGCAAAACAATTACGGTCATTGATGATGAAAATGTGGAACATGTCTATAAAATAGGCAGTTATCTTACATTTACAAATGACGACTCCAGTATTTCCTATAATTGTCCCTTAGCCAGGATACTTGTAGGTGCAAAAATTGGAGAGTCAAGATCAGGAAAAATAGGACACTCAACACGCACATATCGAATAAAAAATATAACTTGAATAATGGTCATTCTATACAAAGGTGTGAATTTCAATTCTGTGCGGACATAGTCCGCACTTTTATTTAACAAGATCCTTAAGCCTAAAAGCTTTTTTAAGAGTAATTTTAGTATCATCTGAAACTGGAACCGAATCAATTTCATGTTCCGATATCCACTTATATGCTTGGTGCTCGTCACTTATCTTGACTATCGATTTATCATCAGTCAAAATGACGAGAAAATTGATTTGCGTAGTATCTCTGATTTCATTCTCTTTTTCTATTGAGTAATCAAAAACTGATACCGGCTGTATGGGCTTCGTATTTAAACCGGTTTCTTCCAAAACTTCTCTCCGTAAAGCTTCCATCGATGGTTCCAGAAACTCACGCTTGCCACTTGGCAACTCCCATAATCCAGGTAAGACTGATTCCGATGCAGATCTCTGCAAAACCAAAATTCTGTTATCATTTACTACTACGCCACCCATGACTATTTTTTGAATTATATTTTTCATAAGATTACAATCATTATCTCATCCTATCCACAACTCTTTTAATTCCATCTATATACGCGGTTACAATTTTAAAATCCTCCTTTTTGGCCCAGACAGGCAATTTAATTGCATGATCGTAAAACATTTCAGCTTTGGGAAAATCGCCTTTTTTATAGGAGAAAACTCCTTTATATTCAGGAAATAATTCTTCGGGAGTCTGGAACAATGGTAGAAGATTGAGTGGCGCGGTAGACGTTGGTCTATCGACTTCGGTTAAACCTTCAGCTTTAATGGCTTCGTAAAATTCAGTCACAGATTTACCACCAACAACTGTTTGATTGTACTGAAAAATCAGACTGTACCATGATGGTTGGACTCCCTTTGGATATTCAGGCTTTTTTAATATATTGCTGTTTAATTCATCCATCATCATCTTTGCATAAGTATCTTTGACAGATAGATAGTTTTTCAATTTTTTCAAGATCTCATAGGCAATTGAGATCGCCAGAGGATGAGCGCGGTATTTCAATCCCATACCCGTAACAGCAAACTTTGCGAGAGGATGATCTTTTGGAATCTCCTGACGGCATCTTTTGTTGTAATGACCCAAAAGTAGAGCTTTGTAATAATATTCAGCATTGTCCGTCGTCATTATGCCACCCTCTCCGCCACTAACATTCTTTGCTCCCTGCAGACTCCAAGCCGAGATATGTCCAAAAGAACCTACCAGGTTTCCGTTTATGCCGGCACCATGTCCATGAGAGCAATCTTCCAACAATAAAAGATTATTGTCTTTGCAAATCATGGAAATCTCTTCCATCTTGCAAGGCAATCCCCACATATGAGTAACAACAAGAGCTTTGGTCCTGGGAGTTATTTTTTTTCTTATCTCTTCCGGATCGATATTGCCATCATCAGCGCAATCACATAAGACCGGCGTAGCTCCGGTAAATAAAAGCGGCGAGACCGTCGCAAAAAAAGTATAAGCCGGACATATCACCTCATCACCTTTCTTCAAACCGGCAACTACATACATTGTATGTATTGCCATGGTACCTGAACTACAAAGCAAAGCGAACTTACGATTGTGCATCTTTGCAAATAGATCCTCGAATTCTTTGAATATGCCACTTCTATCATAAATAGATATCGATTTATTTAACTGCTTCATTACGGCTCTTTTTACTCCAACATCAATGGGTGGCCAGGAAAAGTGCGGCTTTTTGAGCCTAGAAAGAATAAGCTTTGATTTAACAATTGAACGCATGATTATTTTCTTCATCATCATTGCTAAATATTATTAATAAGTTTTCTTTCAATCAGAACTTCCCGAGGATTTACTGGCATCCCTTGTTCTTTTGATCTGTATGCTGCTTCTATAAAAGCAAGGTGATTGAAATGATTTTCGCAAAAATCATCAGCTATCTTTAGACCTTTAACCACTTTGACAAAATACTCGATCTGATCCTGAAAAGCAGATGGCCAACTATTTTCCCTTGAAAGGGATTCGCACATTTTTCCTTCTATTGAAAATCTTTCTATTTTGCCACGCTCAATATGTAAATAACCTCTCGTACCGTATACGTTGAAATATTCTTGTTTTGGCGGAATTACTCGAGATAAAAGGAGAGAACCCCAAACATCTTTGTTATTATATCTGAATATGATAGCCGCTGTGTCTTCGGCATCATACGCAATATTTTCTTTCGCAGCAGACGACATTTCCGCATATATTTTATCAGGGAGACCAAAATACCAAACTAATAAATCGATCATATGATATCCCATATCTATAATACATCCGCCACCGGCAAGTTTCGATTCTCCACGCCAACCAGCATTAGGTGAATCAGTAAAAATAGTATATTTTGATTCAATATAAAAAGGGTCGCCTATTTTATCAACTAGCTGCAAAAAAGTGGAATATATTGGATTATATCGTCTCTGAGCAGTAACCATCATCTTCACATTATTTCTTTTGGCCAGTTCAACAAGTTCCTTGGCATCATTCAGAGACACGGCAAACGGCTTTTCTTTGAGAACATTCACCTTCTTCTCCAAAATATGCTTCACAACTTCAAAATGAGAGTGATGTGGAATGGCCACAATCACAATCTCCGGTGCCATCTTGTCTATCATTTTGTCAACATCATCGAAAGTCGGTATACCTTTATGAGAAAGCTCAAATTCTTTGAGCTTGCTACTGTCGACATCAGCCACGCCAACCAACACTGTATCCTTTGAAGCAAATACAGCCGGAATATGGTCTTCAATAGACTGATGTCCTAATCCTACTACACCCACTCTCATTGGTTTATGTGTTTGCATAAAAGTAATGCTTTATTGTCGGATCAACAACTAAAAGCATACTATAGGCATCTTCAATGGTCAATGAAATAAACAATACTATCTACGCCTTCGCAAACGGTTCCAGCTCGACGATGAATGTCGCGCCCTTGCCTTCCCCTTCGGATTCGGCCCTGATAGTGCCGTGATGAGCTTCGATGATCTGTTTGGCTACATAAAGGCCAAGGCCGGTTCCCCTTATATTGGTCTTGTTGGCATTCTCAGCATTTTATCTCGCCTTTGAACTTCAGTCCCATTTCTTCAATTGATCCATAAATATTCTCAAATACGGTTAGATTTGCCGTTTTACTTATATCTCTATGTGTATTCTCATATAATTCTTTGAATTTGTCTTTGCCATAATTGCTTATAAGAAAAGTGGTAAAAGCCCCAACCAAACTATAGAAAAATAGTGGCTTTGAATCATCTGTTTGTAGCCATGCTTCGTGTTCAAAGAAATCAGACAGTGGCGGATATAGATTATTGGCATATCCTTCTTTGACATAAGAAATATGTGATTTACCATCCCATGCGTGTCCAACCATAAATTCGGCCAGACCTTCTTGAAAGAAACCGATGGAAATTCCCCAAGGTAGCGATAAAAGGTGGGTGTCTTCGTGTTCACCAAGGGGTTTAATATCCTTTGTATATAAAACATGCACTCTGAACTCGTCTCGAATTGATTGTGCATACCAATCATCTCCCATAAGCTTTTTTTTAGTTTCTTCGTCAGGATAAAAATAGTATTCAATTTTCTTTTTTGGGAGTTTGGTATTCAAAAAAGCAATAATCTTTTCAAATGCTTTTTCCTGCGTGACGACAATCATCTCTATATCTTTTTCGGCTTCTGAATCTGGAAAATAATGAAAAATGTAATGATCCGTTTCTCTGGTCAGCCAGCGGTTATCGTTTAAGAAATTATAAGTGTATGTTGGCAGATTCTGTTTTTCCATGGCAATGGTCTAATTATAATATAAAAATGCTCGATCCACACTAAGCGTGCGAATCGAGCAGTGATGAGTTTGTTCAGTCATATGCAAGCGCGAGAAGTCCATGATTCATCTTGTCGAGCAATTTCTTCTGGCAATACCTATATTTGCCACCAACGCTACCGCCTTGTTCAACCATGGCGTTGTGAATGCAACCGCCTCCACATAGCGGAATGAATCGGCATTTCTCCGCCACACATTGGTCTGTCCGTTTGAAATGTTCATACCTAGGATCTTGAAGGTAAGACGCTTCGGGTTTATCGAAAATTGACCCAAAGTTATACTCCTTCCGTCCAGCAGTGCAGAAACATTTCTGAAATGAGCCGTCCGGTTGCAATACCGCGGAATGTTTCGCGATAGCCACGCACCATGGTCCAGTCAGAAATTCATCGGGAATGGTGAAGCCACAGTCCTTTGCGACTTTCCATGCCGTCAAAGCCTTCTCGGCAATGACACTTTCGGTGTCTGTCTTTGACGGACTGGCGAATGTTGGCGTGATTAATCCAAGATTAAGGTTGATGCGTTCTTGGGCATGTAATTCTGCAAGATAATGGATTAATTCCGGTACTCGGTCGGCATTACTTTCTTCAAGCGAGATTCGGATGTCAACCTTGGGAATGTGTTTTGTCGACAACAACATCCGAATGTTCCGCATAATGTTCTGGAATGTCGATCGTCCATTTTCACCATGCCGACGAGAGTTATGGACATTTTCCGGACCGTCCAGCGTGATTTGTACTCGTCGCCAGTTGTGTTCCGAAAGTAATCGCGCCACTTCCTCATTCAGGAATTCACCGTTAGTAACGATTTCTGTCCAGAATGAGATATTTCGCTTCGAGGCGATTTCGTGGAATGTTTTTAACGCTTGTTCGACAATCTTCCTCTGGAGCAGCGGTTCGCCTCCGAATAGGACGAATCTAAATGAATCGATCTCTGGATGCGAGTCAAGATATTCAGCTACCCATTTTCTGGATTGATCAACCACCTTTTGTTTCATTCCAACTCCGCGATCCACGCCCTTTTCGACACAATAATCACAACGAAGCTGACACTGAATCGTAGGCATGAAATGCAGAATGAAGATATGGGCTTCATTATCCCGTTTATGAATGAGCCGTTCTCTCCACGCACTATATTCATCATAATCTTTCGGGACAAGAATCGCTGTATCAGGATGAGCCAGCTTATCTATCTGTTCCGATAGCGTCTCCGTCTCTCCATTTGAAATGGAGTGAATGATTTTGTTTTCCGTTTCGGCGTCGATAACGACTACCGCTCCGGTCAAATCATTTTTGAGCAATATGCCACCCTTCGTTTGAATTCTGAGGCAGAAATCGCTCCACCTATACATCGTTTTCATGAGACTACATTATTAAGAATGAAGCCTGGCGATCAAGTACGGTCGCCAGGCCCATCAACTCAGATCATCAGTAGCCACAGGTGTCCTTGCCCATGAGGGATTCGGCACCAAATCGGCGATCGCGATGACCTGATTTGAGAAGAACAAATCCTTGCTCGGGGGTCTTGTAAGGATGTTCGGTAGTGGTCGTTGCCGGCGCCGAATTATCGCTGCCGGCTGTGCGAAGTTGCACGTCGTTAATAGTATTCATAACCGTCGTTCTATAGTACTGAATTTACTGCTTTGGTGAAGACCTTACTCTGTAAAAGAGGGCAACTAGAACTTAAGTTTTTGTATTTTTGTGACGTTTTCTGCTAGAATTTTT
>CAYIFO010000029.1:0-9820 GCA_964362725.1 uncultured Candidatus Saccharibacteria bacterium | reverse complement strand
TTGTGCTCCTCGATCTGATCAAACGGATCAATGCGGAGTTCTACTCGACCTGGCAGAGTGCGAGTGCTGTTGCTATTTGTCAGGGAGTAAAATCCAAGGAAGATTATGCGGATAAGTATGTGAAAGATGAGCGACTTCCATCCAGTCCCGCTTATACCTATTCGGATTTTCCTGGTTGGAGAGTGTTTCTGGGTGGCAAGGATCGTAACTTCTACACCTACAAAGAAGCCTTGCGAGTTGTGCAGAACATGCAGTTGAAAACGGTTTCAGAATACGATAACCGGAAAAAAGAGGACGAAAGGCTTCCCGGATATCCTCCAGATGTTTATAAGGACGTTTGGGAGTGCTGGTCCGTATTTTTCGGAGAAAAATCGAGGGAACTATGTCGGACATGGAAAATCGTAGCACGAATCAGTCGTGAAGCGGGCATCGAAACCAGGGAGGACTACCTAAAATTGTGCGACAAGGATAACCGATTGCCGAGAGATCCTTGGTCTGCGTTCAAAAATTTTCCCGGTTGGCCGACTTTCTTTGGACGCAAATCTCGCAAGTTCAAGCGTAACCCTTACAAGACATGGCGTCAGGCGGCTCGAGCAGCCCAAAAACTCGGTGCCACAACCTGTGCCTTGTATCAGGAACTTCGTCACAAAGATTCTCGGCTCTACGCCAATCCGATTCGTGTCTACAAGGATTGTCCGGATTGGAATACATTCCTTGGAAAATGAGGCCAATTGGTCACAGCTCCGCATGTCAGCAATGATGTTGCGGAGTTTTTGTTTACGGATGTGAAGGGGGATTTTTATCCTACGGCAAAATCTGCTTAACCCCCCTCACGATCTTCTTCCAGGTATTCTTGAGAAAAACAGCCGAAGCATCGATCTCGGCGCTCTCTTCATTGTGAAGGCCCCAGATGCAGAGACCATAGGCGACGGCCCAAGTGGCGTCCTTGAATGAAGACTTGGCGTCGAGTGCGCCAATGTTGCCGATCCTTGACGGTAGTTTGAGGGAAATCTTGGCCATAGTGTCTATTGAGCTTAGACCCGAACCGCCACCGGTGATCACTATCCCAGCAGGCAATAGACCGTTTCGCCCGATTTTTTTGAGATGAGCCTCGATCAGTTCGAAAATATCCGAAAGCCGGGCGGCGATGATCTCTTCAAGTTTTTTGCGAGGATAAGATGAACCGGTAATGGCGCCGATCTTGATCTGCTCGGCTTCTTCCAAAGGGACCTTGAGACCAAGAGCGATGTCGTTGGTAATGTCGGTCGAGCCGATGGGAAAGACTTCCAGGGAAGTTGGAATATTATTTTCAAAAACGGCAATTGAAACAGTCTCGGCTCCGATATTGGCGAGGACACAGCCGGCGATTTTTTGGGACTTGGTCAGAGTGACCATACCGGCAGCAATTGGAGCGGCCACAATGTCCTCGACTTCTATTCCAGCTTCATTGACGGCCGAGATGAGATCGGTGACATGATGGTCAAGACAGGTGATGAAAAGGGTTTTCTGCTCGATCTTATTGCCTTTGAGGCTCTCAATCTTGCCTAGGGCCGGAAAGCCGTCGATCTTATATTGAAGGGGAATATCGTAAATGATTCGGCGGTTGGCTATGACTGAATGAGGCAAATCTTTTTCGGCCTGCTCATGGAGATTTTTTATATCAAGAGCGGTGATCTCGGCGTCAGCCCGCGAAGTCATGACGAAACTTTGGGTGACGGCGCTCGAAAGGCCTATTCCGGAAATGCCGACGAAAGCTTTCTTGACGGTCACCTCGGCTTTGGTGGCGGCTTGGGAAACGGCTTTTTTGATGGCGGCCGAAACATCCCGGACATTGGTAACATAGCCATGGCGCAAACCGCGGGATTCGACTGTAGCGGCGGCCAGGATTTTGGGTAGGCCTTTTTCGTTTTTTTCTCGGGCATTGGCAATGACAACTTTGACACAATAGGTGCCGATATCGATGCCTGTAATAATATTCCGCGACATAATAAAAAAATGACCGCTCAAACTCCGAATTTGGCGCGAAGTTCTACCTCGACTTGCTCCATTGTACTACCATGGTCGTGTCCTTTCAAATGAACGCAACCGTGGATAAAGAGAAAGGCTAGAAAATTTTTGTAATTTCTTTTGAATTTAAATGATTCTTTTCTGGCTTCTTCAGGACAGATATGGATCTCGCCTTCATTTTCGGAAAGAGGAAAACTTAGAATATCAGTCGGAGCATTTTTGTGGCGGTACTGATTGTTCAGTCCTTGAATTTTCTGCAGAGATGTTATGACGAGCGATAAATTATAATCGACTCCAAGAACGGTTTCTTTCATAGCATGAAAATCAATGGTCGGTAAAATTTCTTTTGTTTCGTTACTTATTGAGAAATTGCTGGACATGTGTAATACGACCAATTTTATTGGTGTCACTCCCGCCTTCCCTTCTTCGCCAGGCTTCGAAGGGCACAGCGCGGGAATGACAAATTTAATTTGAGCAATTCTATTTTCTCCCACCTCTTTCCGGTTTGACCGGAGCCTTGCCGAGTTTGACAAGTTCGGCCATGGCGGATCGGCGGGTGAGCAAAGTCAGACGGCGCTGTTTGACTTTGTAATGGGACTGGACCCTGGTGCTGGAGCGGAGGCTCCGGACGCGCGGAATGACTCCGGAACTCTGCATTTTGCGACTAAAACGGCGGATGACGCCCATAGCATTCTCTCCAGCATTCCTGCTAACTTCAACATTTATCATGGATGAAAAGATAGCATAAACAGGGCAGAAGCGCAAATCTAGCAGAGATTTGACACAATCCGCTTTTATTATTTCCCGAAGCACAACCCCTCGATCTTCTTCATGTATTTGGGCAGATTGTCGATGGAGACGATTTCTTGCGAATGAGTATCGTTCTTGCGGACGATGACCGTTCGGTCAACCGCTTCTTTCTTGCCCATGACGATGACATAGGGCGTGTGGTGTTTCTCAACCGAAGAGACTTGGGCACCTAGACGGTCTTTGGCCAAGGAGAAATAAAGGGGGATTTTCATCTTGCGGAGATTCTCGATTATTTCCAGAGAAAGAAGTTTTGATTCAAGTCCGAGCTGGACGAAGGAAGCCACGGGTTTTTTCATCTTTTTGGTCAGCTGGCGCAGGCCATTTTTGCCATTTTTGATGATAAGGGAAAGACCGACGCCCTGAACGTCTCGCTTCATTGCCAACTTCTTGGCTAGATTGTTGTAACGCATCCCAAAAGCGAGAATCGGACGATCTTTTCCGTCTTTTGAAATGTCCACGATTGTAAAAATGGTTTCGGCGCAGTATTTGCGGTTGCCCAGAAGACTGTTGTTGACGCTGTAGGGGATTTTGAGAGCCTCGAAATATTCCAAAGTTTCTTCGAGGTGACGACGGGCTGATTCCGAGAGAAAATCCAGGGCACGCGGGGCTTTGTCGTTGAGCTCTTTGCTTTCCGGATTATGGGAAGAAAGCAGTTCGAAGGGATCGGCCTTGAAAAGTTCGCGACAGGCCGGCGACATGGTGTTAAGGTTCTTGCGGTAATAGGCAGTCAGTTCTCGGCTGAAGCGGGCCAAAGAATCGCGGTCGCCGATGGAATTGATCTCAACTTCGGTCTCTTTGTAACCTTCCTCGGAAAGCATGGCCCGACCTGTCTGGATGAGGATCGCTTCGGCGATCGGTCCGGAGGAGCCGAGTATCTCCAAGTCGGCATAACGCTTGGCGCCGGAACCGCGACAAGGATCCTTGAAGTAGAACATGACCGGTTGGGGCAAGGCGTGCATATCCTGCTCATGATAGGTCCGGATGAGGGCGATTTTTTCTTCGACATGGAGTGGTAGGTGCCCATGCTTGTCCGTTTCGTCGTCGATGTAGTCACCTTCGTAAAATTCTTTGGTGGCTTCGAGATCGACCTTTTCGATGGTCGGAGCCTTCATTGGCGCAAAACCGTAGTAGACGGCAATCTGGCCTATTTTATCCAAATGCTCAAAAGCGACATATTTCGATTCGGCTGATTTTTTTGTCTTTGAATTTCCTGGCATTTGTTTATTTTAGGCGCGAGTATTCTCCTGGCAGAATCGAGAGAACATTGAGCGGCATAAGCCTGACGATCGGTCGTCCGATGATCCGGTCTCTTTCCAAAGAACCCCATAGTCTGGAATCGGCGCTTTCAGCCCGATTGTCGCCCATGACGAAATATTCGGTAGGGCCGAGAATGGTTTTTAGATTTTCGCGCGAATAATGAATCGGTTCAACATAAGGTTCGTCAAGCTCGACAGGGACAGTGCTTGAAGCGGCGCTTTTTACGAAAACACGGCCATCCTTGATTTCGATGGTTTCGCCGGGTAGGCCGATGATGCGCTTTATGTAATAAACTTTTGGATTAACGGGATATTCGAAGATGATAACGTCGCCGCGCCGGGGCTCTTCGAAACGATAGGTCAGGCGATCGACAATCAGAAATTGACCGGTTGAAAAAGTGGGATCCATGGATGCGCCGTTCACGACGAATGGTTCGGCGATGAAAAAGCGGATGGGTAGGGAGATGAGAAGGGCAATGGCTATGACTTTCACCCATTCGACGATAACCTGCCAGACTGTGGCCTTGGCCGCATTTTGATCGGAGGGTGCAGTCGGGTTGTTTTTGGGAATAGTGTCTCCAGACTGCATAATAAGGCCATTATAGTACAAAAAATGACGAATAGCAAATGAGCTCAAGATGTTGTAGACTAGCAACATGACTTATATTATCGCCGGTCTTGGCAATCCAGGCCAAGAATATGAAAATACCCGCCATAATGCCGGGCGGATCGTTTTGGATGTCATCAGAAAAGAGAATAGCAAAGAAGAGTTTGAATTTGATAAAAAGATCAATGCTTTGGTCGCGGAAGTCAAAATAGGCAAGGAAAAGGTTGATCTGATCGCTCCGGAAACTTTCATGAATAATTCGGGTAAGGCGGTTGGGATATTGGTAAAGAATATCAAGTCCGCTCAAAAACTAATCGTTATTTACGATGATTTCAGTTTACCTTTAGGCAAAGTGCGGATTTCTTTCAATAGAAGCTCTGGAGGTCACAATGGTTTGGAATCCATAATAAAGGCAATCAAGACGAAAGCCTTTGTTCGTATCCGTATCGGCACAGCCCCCGAGAATGCCAAAGGCAGCGCCAAGCTTATTCATGGAGAAGATAAGATAGAAAAATTTATTCTGGGCAAATTCAAGGAAGACGAACTGAAAATTCTGAAGAAAATAGCCAAAACAGCCAATGAGGCCGTTTTGATCGTAATCAAAGAGGGAAGAGAAAAGGCAATGAGTCTCTTCAATGGGCTATAGTTCCACGATGTCGGACATCGGGAGATGTCTACTTCAGACCAGTGTAGGTCAAAGCCATTTTCTGATCTTTGGGGTCGAAAAGGGAAATCTTGAAGTCGTAAGTCTTGCCTAGTTCCAAAGTTTTGCGAAGTTTCTCTTCGGAGCCAAATTCGGAAACATGGACCAAGCCAGCGACACCTTCTTCGATCGAGGCTAGGGCGCCATGTTTGTTGAACTTGATGATCACTCCGGAAACAGTCATATCTTTTTTGTACTTCTTGGAAGCCTCAATCCAGGGATTGGGGCGGAGTTGTTTTAGAGAAAGGGAAATCTTGCCGTCTTTGATCTCGATGATCTTGGCTTTGATCGATTGGCCGACTTTGACGAAATTGCGCGGATCATCAACCAGGCCCCAGTCGATTTCGGAAATGTGCACTAGGCCTTCCAGACCTTCTTCAAGCTTGACGAAGACGCCAAAATCGACGATACCGGTAATGGTTCCGTCAACCTCATCGCCTATTTCGTATTTGCTGGCGATCTTTTCTTTCTCTTTGGTCTCGGAACCTTTTTCGGAGAAGATCAATTTGCCTTCCTTGGGGTCGGCTGTGATAATAGCAACCTGGAGGCGGGTGCCGACCAGTTTCTTGAGCTCATCAAGAATTTTATCCTTATCGCCGTCGGAGACGCGCGGATAGTGATCGGCTTTGAGCTGGGAAGCCGGCAAAAAGCCGACGATACCTTGCCATTCGATAAGCAAACCGCCCTTATTGGCTTCCTTGACTGGCAGATCCAAAACCTTCTTTTCCTTGATGGCTATTTCGGCCTCATTCCAAATCAGGGCCTGACGAGCTTCTTTCAAGGAAAGTTCATAGTAACCTTCGACATGGGCCGTGTCGACGATCTTGGCGGCCACAACATCGCCTACATTGATCTTCTTGATAACATCGCGGGCAATGATAAATTCCCGGCCATAAATGATACCGGTACCGAAGGGAGCCAAATCCACGAAAACGGAGGACTTTTCCACAGCAATAACCGGTCCCTCGACCAAGTCGCCGACTATCGGCGGATTCTTCATGGTGGCCGTAAGCTTGCCCATGGCACTTTCTTTCTGCTCCTCGGTCAGCTCCATGTCGCCTTTTTTCTTGGCGCCGGACTCTTTGGTCTCAATAGCTTTCTTGGTGGCCTTTTTTGATGCAACTTCTTCGCTTTCATTTTCTGAAACCGTCTTTGCGGTTGCGACGATCTCTTCTTTTTCGGTCTTGTGACCGGTCAAAGTTTCTTTTAATTTTTTAAACATATTTATGTCTTCGCTCCGCTTTTTAAATGATTAATAAAGCCCGCCTTTGTTCCGTAACACACGGAACTTCGGCGAGGTACAGTGCGGGATAACGAAGATTATTAAAACGGCCTATGCCGTCTGGTTTTAATCTAGCATTTAAGGAGTGGTTTGTCTAATATCTTTTTTTGTTAACGGTAGTATGCTAAATTACCCTCATGATAATAACTTACCTCGGCGGAGAATTCGTGAAAGTCCAGTTTGGCGAAACCATTCTGGCCTTCAATCCGGTCTCCAAGGATTCCAGCCTCAAAACCTCCAAGTTCGGCGCGGACATAGTTTTGTGCAGTTTGAATCATCTCGATATGAACGGTATCGACCAGGTGACATTTGGCGAAAAGAAGCCTTTCGTGGTGAGCGGGCCGGGAGAATACGAGGTCAGGGGCGTTTTCATAAAAGGCCTGCCTTCGGAATCCAATTATGACGGCGAAAAGAGAATCAATACGATATACACGGTTTCATTGGAGGGCATGAACATTTGTTTTTTGGGAGCGGTCAATACTCCGGAATTGCCCAAGGATACCGATGAAGCCATCGAAGCCGTCGATATCTTATTTGTTCCCATTGGCGGCGCGGGCGTCCTTGATCCGGCCAAAGCCTATAAACTGGCAGTCTCAATCGAGCCGAAAATAATCATTCCCATTCATTATGGCGATATTGGCATGAAGGATGCCCTCAAAGCTTTTCTCAAGGAAGCCGGGGATAGTCCCAAGCCTGAACAGCGTTTGACTTTGAAAAAAAAGGATCTCGATAGCAAAGAGGCCGATGTTGTGGTCTTGGAGAGGGAGTAGTACAATTAGGTTGGCATGAATTTCAAACCGACATTCATAAAGACTTTTTTGGCTATCACGGTCGGCATTATGGTTGCCCTCTATTTCCGCGACAACTGTTTGGGTTGCACGACGGAGATTATCCGCTTTGCCTATGTGAGCGGTTTTGTTCCGCCGTTTCTTTGGACATATGGGGTTGTTAGTCTGACCCAGGTGGAAATAGACAAGACTCCCAGTCCGGCCTGGTATTATCTTCTGGCCGTTCCTATTGTCATCGGTATTCCTTACATTGTCGGCGTTTCCCTGGAGACATTCTTCGGCATATAACATGTCCTTCCAAACTTATCTAGAAAATCTTCGTTCCAGGCCTGAACATATCCGCAAGCGCTATTCGGTTTTCGTGTCCTTGGGTCTAACGATTGTTATTTTTGCCTTTTGGTTGCAGTCTTTCTCATTTTTTAGCGGTAGCTCCGGAGAAGTTGTGACCAAGGCCGTAAAAAAAACCGGCACACCCGCTCAATCACTGGTCGCCGGAGTCGGTTCATTTATAAACGATATCAGAGAAATTGTTTTTGGTTCAAAAAAGGTAATATATACGACGGTTGAAGTTAAACCGGGGAGGCGTTAGTGATGAAAACATAATCATCAAGTTCCGAGAATAGTGACCAGCGAGCCAGGTAATTTTGTTATTAAACAAAAATGGTAAGAACATACTTATGACGCATTTAAACCTAGGCTGATTTGGCGAGCGCTCGCAGGAACTTGATGATTATGTTTTCATCACTAACGCTTTATTCTTGAGATGTTTTGTGCTAAACTGGCTATATAAACAACCAGATTAAGCTATAAACATGGCCAGGAAACCAGGTGAAGACAAAACTGATAAGACCGCCGTCGAAGCCAGGAATGGGGCCGGCATTGTTTCGCGCAGTATTACGACCGAGATGCGCGAGTCGTATCTCGACTACGCCATGTCTGTTATTACGGCTCGGGCTCTGCCCGATGTCCGCGACGGCTTGAAGCCGGTCCATCGCCGGATTCTTTACACTATGCACGAATTGAACCTCTCGCCCGGAGGCAAGACCAGGAAGTCGGCCAAGATAGTCGGAGATGTAACGGGTAACTATCACCCACACGGTACGGTGGCCGTCTACGAATCTTTGGTCAATCTTATCCAACCATTTCGGATGCGTTATCCCTTGGCTATCGGTCAGGGTAACTTTGGTTCCATAGACGGCGACGGAGCGGCCGCCGATCGTTATACCGAAGCCAAAATGTCCCGCATTTCCTCGGAACTTCTCAAGGATATCGATAAGAATACCGTTGATTTTCGTCCCAACTACGAGGGTACCAGGACCGAGCCGATCGTCCTACCTTCATCGGTTCCTAATCTTCTCTTGAATGGCACTCTGGGCATTGCCGTCGGCATGGCCACCAATATTGCCCCGCACAATCTCCGCGAAGTTGTCGATGCCACCGTCCATCTCATCGACAATGACGAAGCGACGACCGAAGATCTGATGCAATTCATCAAAGGTCCGGATTTTCCGACAGGCGCGGTCATGTATGGCGAGAAGGATATTCGCCACGCCTATTCGACTGGCCGGGGCGGTATTACCGTTCGTGGCGAGGCCGAGATAGTCGAGGATAAAAAGGGCCAGTTTCAGATCATTATCACTTCGATCCCGTATCGGGTCAACAAGGCCGAGCTCATCATGAAGATTGCCGATCTGGTCCGGGAAAAAGTCATCGAAGGAGTCCGGGCTTTGCGCGACGAATCCAGCGAGGATATCCGGATCGTTATTGACCTCAAACAGGGTTCATATCCGGAAAAAATCCTCAACTTGATCTACAAGCACACTCAATTGGAAGACGCTTTCCACGTGAACACAGTCGCTCTCGTTGACGGTGTGCCTCATACCCTGTCTTTGAAGTCGATTTTGGAGGAATTCGTCAAACATCGGATCATAGTGATTCGTCGCCGCACTCAATTTGATCTGACCAAGGCCGAAGAAAGAGAGCATATTCTTCTTGGCTTGAAGAAGGCCCTTGACCATATTGACGAGATTATCACTCTCATCCGGGCTTCCAAGGATGTGGTCGAAGCCCATGCCGGACTTATGAAAAAGTTCAAGTTCAGCGAAAAGCAGGCCACGGCCATTCTGGAAATGAGACTGCAAAAGCTAGCCGGCTTGGAGCGCAAGAAAATCCTCGATGAATTGTCGGAAACCCAAGACCTCATCGCCCGGCTCAAGGAGGTTTTGGGCAGTGAAAAGAAAGTCCGCAACCTGATCAAAACCGAACTTTCGGAAATAAGGGAAAAGTACGGTGACGATCGCCGGACCAAGATTGTCAAGCACGGGGTCAAAGATTTCAATCCCGAGGATCTGATCGCTGATGAGGAGT
>CAYIFO010000028.1:0-9920 GCA_964362725.1 uncultured Candidatus Saccharibacteria bacterium | reverse complement strand
ATATAATGAATACCGAATTGTTGTTACAACTCCGCGATATCCATGTCCACTACGGTGGGGTTAAGGCCTTGGACGGGGTTTCGGTGTCAATAGACGAAGGGGAGATAGTCGCTCTCATGGGACCGAATGGGGCGGGGAAGTCGACCATCCTCAAGGCCATATTTGGCTTGGCGGCCATCGATTCAGGGCAAGTTTTCTGGGAAGGACAACCATTCAAGCCAGTCTCCTACGAAGTAGTTGAAAGGGGCGTGTCGTTCGTGCCACAAGGTCGTCGGGTATTTCACCACCTGACGGTCCTGGAAAATCTGGAAATCGGGGGCTTTAATGTACATAGTGCGAGTGATCGCAAAGAGCGAATCTCGAATGTCCTGGAATTATTCCCGGCTCTTAAATCGAAACTCAAAGATAAATCGGGCACTCTATCCGGCGGCCAACAGCAAATGCTGGCGATTGCCAGAGGACTTATGCCCGATCCCAAAGTCTTATTGCTGGACGAGCCATCTCTCGGTCTTGCGCCAAAGATCGTCAAGGAAGTGTTCGAAAAGATCCGAGAAATCAATGAGCGCAGAAGGACAGCAATATTTGTGGTTGAGCATAATTTGAAATCATTGCTTGAAATAACCAAGCGGGCTTATGTTTTGGATAAGGGTAAGATATACGCCGAAGGCAATCCAGTTGATTTGATGAAGGATAAAATCCTGGAAAAAGTTTTTTTGGGACAGGTTTGAATAAGCAAAAAACCGTCCTGAATCCTGAACGCAAGCGAAGGATGAAGGACGGCTTTTTGCGCGATGAGTTTTATTTGATCCCCAAAGCCGTTCTTAGTCTAGGTTCATCAAAACCGACTATTACATCGCCACCGGCGTCAATGACCGGTACGCCCATCTGGCCGGTTTTATCGATCATCTCCTTGCGTTTGACCAAGTCGGAAGCAACATCGTGCTCGGTAAAAGCAACATTGTTCTCCTTGAAGAAATTCTTGGCCAGCCCGCAATAAACACAGGAAGGCGTCGAGTAAATTGTAACGTTTTTCATGTTAAAAAAGTTTTGTTAAGAAATAAAGCATGCGTGATAGACCACGTATGTTTTGTTAAGCTATTTTAACATAGCATGTTATAATTTTGCAATGCCCTACGCCCATTTCTTTTCGATTCTGGCCGATAATATGATGTTTTTCATTGAAAGAGGTGGTTATGTTTCAATTTTTATCATTGTTCTGCTTGAGGGTATACCCTTGGTGGGCATGGCTGTGCCGGGACATGTCGCCATTGTGGCGGCCGGTTTTTTGTCTAAAATCGGAATTTTATCTTTGCCTTTGGTTATCATTATTTCGCTAATCGCGGCTATTTTGGGCGATTTTATTGGTTTTTATATAGGCAAAAAGTATGGTTTATCCTTTATAGACAAGATTCGTCCTTATTTTTTTATTACCGATGTCCATCTTGCCAGGGCTCAAGCCCTTCTTTCCAGACATACCGGCAAAGCCATGATTATCGGTCGCTTCACGCCGGCCACCCGGGCTCTTATGCCTTTTCTTGTTGGTACGACTAAAACTGGTTATGGACAATTCTGGCTTTATAATATTGTCGGGGCGATCGGTTGGACGCTCCTTTCCATTTTGACGGGTTATCTTTTGGGTTCAGCCTACCATTTCGTTTCAGGCTATATCGGCAGAGTATTACTGATTTCAATTCCTGCCATGATAATAACGGTTTGGGGATATCGTTTTGTTAACATCCGTTTCCATATTTTCAAGCGCTATGAACTTTTTATTTTGATTCTGAATATTATTTCAGTCTTGAGTTTGGCTTTGGTTTTTGAAAATCTTTTCGAAAAAACCTTTGAACTTGGTTTCGACATCTGGGTCAATGCTTTTATGGCCAAGGTCAATCTGGCCTGGCCTTCCATCGTTACCCTTGCTGACTATATTTCAGGATTTGGGGCCATCTGGCCGGCCTTGTTCGCGATCTTCTTTGGTGTGGCTTTTCTCGTCAATCACAAATGGCGTTCGGGAATCATCCTGCTCCTCACTATTGGCTCAACCGCTCTTTTGACCGGCATCATGAAGCAGTTTTTCATGAGTCCCCGGCCGGCCAATGCACTCCATTTACTGATCAATGACCCCAGTTTTCCAAGCGGTCATGCTTCGATGGCTGCGGCCTTCTTCCTGGTGGTTGCCTATCTTCTGGCTCCGCGCATTCATTCCTGGGTCAAAAGAGAAACCATGATCGTCTGTTGTTTTTTGGCGGCGCTCGGTATCGGTCTTTCCAGACTGGTTCTCAATGTCCACTGGGCTTCCGATGTTCTGGCCGGTTGGTCCCTCGGGATCTTCTGCGCCACTTCTTCGATTTTGTTTGTCCGATATGCGGGGGCGCTTCTCATAAAAAATACGATCCGTTTTAAATGACCACAAGAATTTTGCTCAAACAAGTAGAAAGAGCTTTCTGATTACTGTACAATGTCTTCATTATGTATAAATTGGTTTTGATCAGGCATGGTCAGAGTATTTGGAACAAAGAAAAGAGATTTTGCGGTTGGACCGATGTTGATCTGACGGAACAGGGCTTGACCGAGGCTCACAAAGCCGGACAGATTTTGAAAAAAGAAGGGTTTGCTTTCGATCTGGCCTACTCATCAGTTTTAAAAAGAGCCGTCAAGACTCTGCGAATAGTCCTTGAGGAAATGGGTCAATCCAATATTCCCATAAGCTATTCTTGGCGATTGAACGAAAGACATTACGGGGCTCTTCAAGGTCTGCGGCATGAAGATATGGCCAAACAGTACAGTTCGGAGCAAGTTCAATTGTGGCGTCGGAGTTTTGCTGTCAAGCCACCCTTGTTGACCGAGGATGATCCGCGATATCCGGGTAATGATCCATTGTACAAAGGTTTGCCCAGAAATGATATTCCCCGGGGCGAGTCTTTGGAGGATACGATCAAAAGAGTTTTGCCTTATTGGAATTCCGAGATTATTCCCCGGCTGAAAGAAGGTAAGCGACTGATTGTCGCGGCCAGTGGCAATAGTCTGCGAGCACTCTGTAAGTATCTTGATAAGATTGGCGATCAAGAGATTGTCAGCTTGGAGATCAAAACCGGTGTTCCTCTCGTTTACGAACTTTCCAAGGAGACTTTGGAGCCGATCAGGCATTATTATCTTGAATAAGTGTCATTTTCCCGGGTTATTCAAGCAAGGAATTATCCATACATCCTTTTTCGCCCCTGCGGATCTCTGTTCCCAATGTACCGGCATTTTCACAAAGGATTCGCTCCAAGGATTCACTCATCCTTTGGAAAATGCAGCGGTACGTTGGTCACAGAATGTCCTCGGGACTTAAAGGATGAATGGATAATTCCTTGCAGGAACGACAGGATAACATGTTCATGTTCTAATTTGGCGTCAAATTAGAACATGGCGGGGGAGTTAGATTTTGAGTCATTATTTTGTGGCAGGTTTTGACTTATAGTCAAGTTAGTGAGAAAAAGGGGAGCAGGCTTGCCCGAGAGCTATAATTGACCTTGCGGGAGATAATCAACCCGCCTTAATAATATGGCAGACAAACCAAAGCCGACTACGCCTCCGGTTACCCCGGTTCCTCCGGCGACTGCTTAAGGCAAAAGAAAACCCCGCAAGGGGTATTTCTTTTATAAAAAAACTGATCGTAAGGAGCATGTTAACAATTTGGACGCATAAAAACCCCCGAAGGGGGTTTTTATGCCATAATGGTCGCAAGGACTGGAGAGAGATGCCGAAAATTTAAGTGGTGTCCGATATGGCATTGGAGCCATTAATTATGGACCCTATGTTGTTTAGTTAAGGATCTTCTCCATCTGCGAACCTGTCTCTATTTTAGATTGAATTTAATATAAAAGTCAAAGGCTTTTTCCGTATAAGTATGTCGATAAGCTGTGCATAGAACGTAAATTTATGGGGATAAAAAGTTATGCAACAAAATCTATCTTGAGGCAATAGTCTGATCGGAAAATGCAGCGGTAGATTGGTCACAGAATATCCTCGGGGCTTAAAGGGTGTAGGGGTTATTCCGACTCTCTCTTATTGTTTAAAGACTTCTTTGCCCGGATAGACCGCTTTCTTGCCCAATCCCTCCTCAATTCGGAGAAGTTGGTTGTACTTGGCCACCCGGTCGGTTCTAGAGAGAGAACCGGTTTTGATCTGACCCACACCCGTGCCGACGGCGAAATCGGCTATGGTTGTATCTTCGGTCTCACCGGATCGATGGGAAATAATAGAAGTGTATCCGGCTTTGTCGGCCAGATTGATAGTTTCAATAGTTTCGGAAATAGTACCGATCTGATTTAGTTTGATGAGGATTGAATTGGTCACATGCTTTTCAATGCCCATTGAAAGCCTTTCAATATTGGTGACAAAAATGTCATCCCCAACCAATTGGATTTTTTTGCCCAGTCTTTCCGTCAGGATCGTGTATCCGGCCCAATCATCTTCGGCCAGACCGTCTTCAATGGAAATAATGGGGTATTTGGATACCAATTCTTCGTACCAGTCGGCCATCTCTTTGGAAGAGAGTGATTTGCCATCCCGGGCCAAGACATATTTGCTATCTTTATACAATTCTGTGGCGGCCACATCCAGGGCAATGCCGACCTCTTTTCCGGCGGAATAGCCGGCCGCCTCAATCGCTTCCATGATAACTTGGAGAGGTGCTTCATTTGAAGGAAGAGATGGGGCAAAGCCACCCTCGTCGCCGACCGTCGTGCCCTTTTTCTGATCATGAAGAATTTTCTTCAAAGCGAAAAATATCTCATCGCCGGCCCGCAAGGCCTCCTTGAAAGAATCGAAACCGAAAGGAACGATCATGTATTCCTGAATATCTGCGGAATTTTCCGCATGCTTGCCACCGTTTATGATATTCATCAGGGGAACCGGTAGGCGGACCTCATTTTTGAATGAAGAGAGTTTACTAAAATAATGAAAAAGAGGCACATTCTGACCGTTGGCATTGGCACGAGCGAAGGCCATGGAGACGCCCAGGATGGCGTTGGCTCCCAGTTTGCTTTTGTTGGCCGTGCCATCAAGAGCGATTAGCTTGGCATCAAGACTTTTCTGGTCATATTCATGGTTTTCAATATCTTTGGCTATTATCTCGTTTACATTTTTCACGGCCTTTTGCACACCCTTACCCCCATAACGTTTTTCGTCCCCATCACGGAGTTCCACCGCCTCATGACTACCGGTCGAAGCGCCGGAAGGGACCGATGCCCGGCTGGAAAAACCATTTTCTAGAACCAAGTCAACCTCGACGGTTGGATTGCCACGCGAATCCAGTATCTCTCTCCCCCAAACCCTTTTTATCTTGGACATGTATTTTCTTTTTTTAGTCTAATGGGTTGATTATAGGGGAAAATTGATTGGTACTCAAGAGAAGCACATTCAATATCTACTTCGTATCCCTGATCCTCAAAGCCGGATAAATACCGATGAGCGAAAGCAGTCCCACGATGGCAAACATATATTGTTGGGTAGTGACTAAAAGGCCGAACATCATAATGAGCGGGGCGATGAAGTATGACAATGGGCGTGTCATCCTATATGAACCGAGCACGGCCGTGTCTCTGGTGGAAACAGTTTTGAAAAAGTATGTCTCCATCATGATTTCGGCCGCGGCCGCGCCAATACGGGTGATGAAAAGAAGAATGGACCAGACGAGGATGCTCTTGACTGTTGTAAAAGAAAGAAACATCGTTGATATTCCCATTATGGCAAAACCGATGGCCATGATCTCTTTTTCGCCGTACTTCTTGTCGGCCAATCGGCCGAGGTGGTATTGGATGAGAGGGAAGGGTAGAAGCATTATGACCAGAATAATCCCGATCTCTTCCCAACTGAAGCCGATAACCTTGTTGAGGTAAATGGGACTGTAGACGACCATCCAGGAATAGAATGTCTGGAGGACCAGGTTGGCCATGATAAGTCGCATCAGGTCCTTGTCGGTCGAAATATGCCGGGTCAACTGCCAGGGGGAGAGGTGGCTATAATTGGGATCCCTGAAGCGGGGAAAATTCCGGTAAACAAGATAGAGGAGGGGGAAGAGCATGGCCAGGGAAGCGACATAAGTATTGCGAAAATTTTCACTCTGGCCGATGAGCATACTGCCGATAAGCGGTCCGACGACCCAGGCGGCATTGAGGCTGGCGCCAAAAAGCCCCCTGATGGTGCCGATATTGGAACCGTCGGTGTAAACTTCGAGAAATATATCGATACAAAGACCAATAAGAACGCTGACGGCCGTTTGGGTGATAAAAAGCAAAGCCAAGGTTTCGGGTGCCGTTGTACTTATGAGACCGTAAAACAAAGCAATCTGGATGCAAATAGCTAATATTACCGTCGTGTAATTTCCCAGGCTTCGAATCAAACTGGTGGCGATGAGGTAAACAAAAATAGAAGCGGCTGCGCTGGCCATGTAAATAAAGCCGAGAGTTTGCGGGTCAGCGAATAGGTCAAGAAAGCTTGAGTTGGAGTATGTCGGTATGACGACCTGAAGGGTGAAAATGAAACCGATAACGGTGATCGTATAGACGATATGAGAACGTGCGCGCATTAATTTATTATAGCACGAGATTTTATCAGCATAGGTGGGAAGTGAGCTTGGTAGATAGTGTCTTTTTCGAGGCACGGAAAATTTTCTGCAGAAAATTTTCCTAATCCTCGGCGATTTTTGTGCCCTTCTTCGCCAAGGCTACGAAGGACACTCACTGGTTGGCCCTCCGAAGCTTCAGCGTAGGAGGCTCAAAAATCACCTGCGGAGCCTCTCTAAAGACACTATCTACCAAGCTCACCGCGGCTTCTTTTTCAGCTCCTTCCTTCTTGCCGAACAACACCTATTGTGATAATGTGTGTTTATGAAAAAAGACATTCATCCACAAAACTACCGGCCGGTTATTTTTGCCGACAATTCCAGTGGGGCCAAGTTTTTGATCCCTTCGACTATTGCGACCAAGGAAACAGAGAAATGGACTGATGGTAAGGAATATCCCGCCTTTCATGTGGAGATTTCCAGCGCTTCGCACCCTTTCTATACCAACGAAGCCAAGACCATTGACACGGCCGGCCGAGTCGAGAAATTCAAGACCAGGCAGTCCAAGGCCAAGGCCAAGAAGTAAATGAATCTCGAACAATTCAAAATCAATCCCAAGACGGTTTTTTTGGCCAGTCTTTATGAAAAATTGGCCAGGGAAGAGGCCGAGACGAGGGCGCTATTTGAAAAAGACCCTTCTCTAAAAGAGCTGGCCGAGAATGACTTGAAATCAATCGTCGAGCAGAAAAATAATCTTTTGAAACAAATGACGGCCATATTGGAAGCTGATAAGAAAGAGGAAGAAAAACCCAATGAAATAATCCTGGAAGTTCGAGCCGGGGCCGGTGGTGACGAGGCGGCTCTTTTTGCGGCTGAACTTCTGGATATGTACAAGCGTTTCGCCGAGGTCAGGGGTTGGTCAGCCAAAATTATCGCCGAATCTTCAAATGATCTCGGTGGTTACAAGGAAGCTTCGATGGAAATAAAGGGCAAGGGCGTCTATGAAGATTTGCGCTTCGAAACGGGAGTTCACCGTGTTCAACGGGTGCCGGAAACGGAAAAGATGGGCCGGATCCATACCTCGACAGCTTCGGTGGCTATTATGCCCATCCGCAAAAAATCCAAAATTGAGCTCAATCTGGCCGATATTGAAGTTGAATTTTCGAGAGCCGGCGGCAAAGGCGGTCAGAATGTCAACAAGGTAGAGACGGCCGTCCGGGTCATATACAAACCGACGGGCATGGATGTCCGCTCGACGGCCGAGAGAAGCCAGTCGGCCAACCGGGAAAGGGCCATGGCTATCCTTACAGCCAAGCTTGAGGCTCTGAAGGAGGAAGAAGAAGCCAAGAAATTCTCGGCTAACCGCAAAGGTCAGATTGGGACGGGTGATCGCTCGGAAAAAATCAGGACCTACAATTTCCCGCAGGATCGGGTGACGGATCATCGGATAAAAGAGTCTTGGCACAATATACCGGGGATAATGGATGGGAAAATCGAACCGATAATCGAGGCTTTGAAAAACTTCGAGAAGTCAGGCGCGCAGGTTGAAAACGGCGTTTTGGAGTCTTCTGATTCTGAATAAATTCAATATCAAGACAATTCACTTGGTTTGCTCTGCCAAAAATAACTGATTGTGATATTATTATGTCATGAAGTATTCAAATAGAACGAAGGTTCGATTACTCGTCCTGATCCTCTCTGTCTTATTTGTCGGCCTTGATTTTTCTCAAGCGCAAACTAATGAAGCATTATTAGTCTCGATTACGCCCTCCAGTGGCAAGATTGTTTCTGGGCAGACAGTCAGGTTTGACTTAAATATTCCAAGCGGTATCGGACCAGGAAGAATATCTCTCTATTGTCCGGAAGGTGTGACCTCAAGTGGTGGAACTACTGATACGGATCTGTGTAATACAAACTATTCTTTTGAAAGTTTGCCAAAAATCATTGAGACGACCCTGATCAATTCCAAAGATTGGCCTCAATATGTCGTGGCAAATTTGTATGGTTTTTACAAGAATAATCAAGTCGAGTCTCTTCAAGCTACAGCAGAGATTACAGTTTTGCCAGTCGGTAATGTCAACAATAATTCTACTCAAAATAAAGGAATAATCAGTCGTGTCTTTACCGCTCTCACGGATGCCGCATCAATATTAGTAAATAGCGTGACCAATATTTTACTTCCGAATTCCGGTGCTAGGCCTAAGGTCAGTTTGGCTATATCCGGTGGTCACGAAAAAGTCTATGCGGTGGGGGAGACGGTCAAATATTCCTGGTCGGCAACAAATGCCGATATTCTCTCATTCGCTTCAGTTTCCAATAATCCGGATAAATGCGGAGCTTTTGACTGGATACCTTCGGAAGCGAGCGGGACATTCGAAGATACGGCCAATGAGATAGATGACGGCTGTGCCTGGACGATCACTTACACTGGCCAGAATAGTCAAAATGGGCGCTCGGTTTCGGATAGTATTAGATTGGCTATCGGCCAAGCCCAATTATTACCAATCACCAACACGGTTATCGGTACCGAAGACCCTTCTCTGAATGGTAGTCAATCACAGACTGGCGGCACTATTAGGCGTGGTTCGTCTGGAGGTTCCACAAATTCTTCGGCAATAACCTCTCCGACAATAAAGCCGCTCCCACCCATCAAAGGACGATATCCCTATCCGACTTGGAGTCCTTCGGTCACCGTTTCATCTTCCCCCACTCCAACTGCGACTGCCAAGCCTTCCGTAACCACCAGTCCCTCGAATAGTCCTATTTACACGCCTACTCCGACACCAACGATTTACACCACTCCAAGCCCGACTATTTATTCCACTCCGACTCCGACTATTACCGCGACCCCATCTTCTTCTGTCACTCCCACACCTTCAGTGACCGTCAGTCCTTCTTCTACTCCAACGCCTTCTCTTTCACCGACACCGACACAAACTTCGACACCGACCCCGACATATACTCCGAGCCCCACCTCATCAATTTCGCCTACCGCTTCGCCAACAGGTACTCCGACTAGCTTCTTCAATACAAATCGAAACCAAACAGCGGCGGTAGGGCAGACATTACTGGAGAGGGTTGTGAGAGCGATTTTGGGGTTGTAAATAATACTGGGAGTGTAGATTGAAAAAAAACCGTGTTTGTAGAAACACGGTTGGGGTTCTGGCGCAGAAACGGATTATTCCTCGAAGAATATTATCGGACGATAGCCATTTTGGTTGGCTATTCTTATTGCCCAGTCATTATCGCAGTGGGCGACAATTAACGTTGACCTGATTTTACTTGGATTTGAAAAATCACCGAACCGTTTAACGTCGACGACCATATGGTCGTCGGTCTCACTTACAGGTCTAAAGATACTATATGCCGG
>CAYIFO010000027.1:9162-10333 GCA_964362725.1 uncultured Candidatus Saccharibacteria bacterium | reverse complement strand
ACGCGAGTTGCAGATTTTGTGACCTTAAGCGAGCCAACTGCTTGGCTCGCGTCCGGGAGTCGAACGGCGGAGCATACTGAGCCCAGCAGGGCGAAGTAGCGAGCCGGTGACTAGCCCGAGCCGAGCTGGCGAGGCGAGAGGCAAAGTCGACTCCCGGTAGGGTCACCACTTCGCCCCGCATGATTACGGGGTATGCTATTAGTCAGTGTGGGGCTACGCGGTGCGAACACCTTTCTTAATGTTGATAGGCGAAATTGATCACAGTTATTATATCGGCGTGACTACTGATTTGAAACGACGGCTCAAGGAACATAATTCTGGCGGTTCAAAATACACATTAAACAAATTTCCATATATCCTGAAATGATATTGTTGCTTCACTGACAAAAATAAGGCATATACTTACGAAACATACCTGAAATCTTCGTCAGGCTATGCTTACTGGAAAAAGCGATTTATTTGAGCGATGAACAGTACATGTGAGAGGCAAAGTCGACTCCCGGTAGGGTCACTAATGATCTGTGGATAAAAAAGAGGTCAACAATCAGTAGACCTCATGAGTTTGTCCGAGCGCAGAACCAAGACACCTCTTTAGCCGAAATCTACACTAGCACCCAGACACGTGCTATTCATAGCATGGTTAGCTGTGTATCTGTGATAGGCATCAATGCCACCACATTCCTGAATTTCTCGAAGACGCTGTAATTCTTCAAGGATTTTTTCTTGGTTCTGTGCGATTTTTCTGTCAAGTTTCTTCCTAGTGTTCTTGTTTTTCATAGTTTGTATAAAATCCTACCCGATTGAAGACTAACACAAGATTTCAAAAAAGTTAATATCATCTAGATGATATTAACCAACAACTTGAATCAGTAAAAACCATGCAAGACTCCCATCTGTTGCAGTAATCGTTTCCAATATTCACTAACGAGGGTCACAATTTTACGAATTCATCGCTCTTGTTGCAAACGGTACAAAGTATGAGGCAATATTCTTTCTGGAAACATGGAGAGACGGATTTGGGCTGACGAGGTCGGTGATCAGATATGATAAAGAATTGATTTCAATAACCCTTTTTTTCATGTCCGGAATAGTCATGATTTCTTTCAAAATCTTTAAGGCTCGTTCAAAACTTTCCCTTGTCTGCGCATCATTTTTTTGTCTTTGGCGGAAA
>CAYIFO010000027.1:0-9062 GCA_964362725.1 uncultured Candidatus Saccharibacteria bacterium | reverse complement strand
TCGATGGAGAGTAAAATAACTTATTCCTTGCTATAATAAGCCATGCCTCCCAAAAAAATGACAATAATCCTACCAATATTAATTATTTTGGCAGTAGTCGTCGGTTTCGGCATTTACGCCTATCATGAGAAAACCGGCATTTCCAGGGAAAAAGCCATTGAGATCGCCAGCCGGGATACCAGCCGATTTATCGGAAACAAAATTAATGCCGATCTCGTAGATGGTCTCTGGCATATTTACAGCAACTCCGGCGAGGATTATCTTTACAATATTGACTCATTGACGGGGAAAATAGTAAGAAAATACAAGAAAGAAGAAATCAAATAGAATGCGCCCTATACCAATTCCGCAAGATGTATGCTATGCTGTCTGGACAAAGAAAGCGTCGAATTTCTTCAATTAAATTTTAAAATCAATGCAATCAGGCACAATCAAGACATTGACGGACAAAGGTTTCGGTTTTATCGCCCGCGAAGGGGAGACCAAGGATCTTTTCTTCCATTCCAATGATCTTTCCGGCGTCACCTTTGCCGATCTCAAAGTCGGTGATACGGTGAATTTCGAGGTTGTTGACGGCCAGAAGGGCCCCAGCGCCAAGAATGTCACCCGCGTCTAGTTTTCTCCACATTCGTGGAAACAAAAACATCCCGCCAGGGGTGTTTTTGTTTACCAAAACTTTTTGTCTCAGTTGTTGATCCTATATTTTAAAAGTAGAGTCCCGTTTGTATTCAGGCGCTCGAGTTTCAAAAGACTAAGATTTATATCAAGCTTTCCTTTAGAGGCCAATTGGTGCCCGGAGCAAAAAATCACCGGTTCAACTGTTAGCCATAGTTCATCAACGAGTTTTCTTTTCAAAAAGACGGTATTTAATTGTTCTCCACCGGCAAGTATTACTTCTTTGTAGCCTCGAGCTTCCAGATTTCGCACTATTTTCTGCGGACTTGAGTTTGTAAATTCTAGATGATTTTGAACATAGGCATTGTCATATTGATCTGGTTTCTTGGTCACAATAATCCGTAGGATTTTATCCGAATAATCTATGCTACCTTTCGTGGCCTCATAGGTCTTTCTGCCCATTATCAATACACCTTTACTTCTTATGGAAGATGAAAAATATTTTTGATCTTCGGTTGAGGTCCATTCATGTAGATTTGATTGACCCCATTTGGTTGTTCTGCCATCAAGAGAAGAGACCATGACAAGTATAATCTTCATCAATTCTATTATAACTCAAAAACTCCGGCGTTTTTTGAGTATATAATTTTCCGGATACCAGTGTTTGCGGAGTTCACCGGCCAAAAAGAATGAGCCCGTGACTATTATAAGATCGTCTTGTTTTGCCTGACATAATGCGTCTGCGAGTGCCATTTCAGGGTCCAAATTTATTTTCGATATGGCAGATGGTTTGGAAAATGAACGAGATATTTTATGTAAGTCATTAGGTTGGGCGCACTTTCGATGTCTATTTTGAAATCTTGTATAATATATTCTATGTGCCAGGGGTACAATTTGACCAAGAATTGACTTGTGATCCTTGTCACTGGCGATACCAATGATTAGAAATAATTTTTTGTATCGATAATTTTGTAAATTTCTGACAGTAGACGCGATCTTCGATCTGTTATGCGCCCCATCGAGAATCACTAAAGGTTTCTTGCTGACAATTTCAAAGCGACAGGCTAATTTTGCTCTTCCAATTCCTTTTGAGATTGACTTACGGTCTATATTCAAATACTTGGCTATAGCTTCTGCCAGTTTAATGTTGTATTCGTGATAATTATCCTGTTCTGGCAACATTGTGAATTTCACGGATTTTTCTGAACAAATATTCCTAAAAATTTTAATCAGAGAAGGTCTCTGTTCGGTCGTAAAAAAAACAGATCCAGGCTTTATAATTCCGGCTTTGTCGAAAGCAATTTTTGCAAGAGTTTTACCCAGTATTTCCGTGTGGTCATAATCGATGTTGGTAATGGCGGTAACTAATGGTTTATCGATAAAGTTCGTGGCATCATATCTACCCCCAAGGCCTACTTCCAGAACGACAAAATCGCATTTTTTTCGTTTAAAATAAAGGATTGCAATGGCCAGGAAAATTTCAAAATATGAAGGTCTCCCATAAGGACCATCCACATAGGATTTATCTATGAATGGCTTGAGATATTCGACCAAATCAGAAAACTCTTCGACTGATATGAATTTATCTTTGACTTTTATTTTTTCTATTGAAGTTGTTACATAGGGTGAGGTGAAAGACCCGACATTGCGACCCGAGGCGAGAAGAATTTCATTGACCATGTTTGTAACGGTGCCCTTACCAGAGGTTCCCGTTATATGGATGAATTTCATACCCATTTCCGGGTTACCAATCGTATGAAGAAAATATCTCATTCTTTTGATATAAATTTCTTCATGATTGCTATCAATCATGTAATCATTGACCATCGGGAGATTGGTCAATCCTTCTAAGAAATTGACTGCATTGTGATATTTGCCTAGTGAATCGATAGACATTGTGGGAATATAGCATAGTTTTTTTGGATTTGACATGAATATTTTCTCTCAAAAAATTTGATTATAAATTGACAAAATGTTATAAACAGTTTAATGTCAGAATTGGAAAAGCTTTAAAATTATGAAAAATAAGAAAGAGTCATTAATTCTGGGTCGGATGCTAAAGAAAATAGCACCGCAAATCGGGGCAACAGTCTTTTTGGAGCCAAAATGGGGGATTGTTGGTCAGATTACATTCAAGAGTGGTAAGCATTCTTACTTCAGGTATAACACTCTGGATCTTAATCCGGTTGGAAGTTCAGATATTGCTAAAGATAAAGATTATGCTGCATTCTTTATGAGTAATATGGGTTACCCAACTGTTCCCGGTAGCCGAGCTTTCTTCACTGATGAGTGGGCGAAAATCGTCAGGGCAAGCCGTCAAGGCATTGATGGTGCCTATCGGCATGCGATTAAAATCGGTTTTCCAGTCATTGTTAAACCAAACAGTGGTAGCCAAGGTTCTGGCGTTTCTCTGGTGAGGAATAAGAAGGAATTTTATCGTTCGGTACGAACCATCTTCAAAAAAGATAAGGTGGTTTTGGTTCAAAAGCCGGTAAACGGCAAAGATTATAGAATCGTGGTGCTTGATAACGACATTATCTCGGCGTATCAGCGGATTCCTTTGAATGTTATCGGGGATGGCAAATCAACAATCAGGCGTCTCTTGGAGAACAAGCAAAAGGAGTTTATCGCTTCAAAGCGTGATACTCAAATTAGGATGGACGATCTGAGGATAGCTACCAAATTACACCACCAGAGACTGAGTCTAAAATCGATCGCCGGTAAGGATCAGAAAATCTATCTTTTGGATAACGCCAATCTTTCCACAGGTGGTGATTCGATTGACGTGACAAATCAAATTCATCCAGAGTTCAAAAAAATTGCTGTCAATTTAACGCGTGATATGGGACTTCGTTTGTGTGGCGTTGATATTATGGTCAACGGTTCGCTCAATGATAAGCCGGACAAATATTGGATACTTGAAATCAATGCCGCTCCCGGTCTCGACCATTACTCGAAGATTGGAAAAGAACAAGAAATGATTGTGGAGGATTTATATCTGCGCGTTCTTGAACATTTGGAAGGTTAAATAATCACGTAACCTTTTATAGTCGGAGCAAACAACTCCGGCTTTTTTACTCCAAAAATTAAGTAATCTACCCTAGTCCTCCGCCTTCATTTCTGCTACTATTTGCCTCATGAACGACAAATTCCTGAAGCCCTACGATCCCAAGGAAACCGAGGAGCGGATTTACGCGCTTTGGGAAAAAAGTGGTCTCTTCAATCCTGATAAATGTTTAGAAGAGGGGGTAATCGAGAAGGATGCCAAACCTTTTACCATCATCATGCCTCCTACCAACGCCAACGGCTCACTTCATGCCGGCCACGGTCTGGTTATGACTATCGAGGACATCATGACTCGCTACAAAAGGATGAAAGGCTTCAAAACTCTCTGGTTGCCCGGCCTCGATCATGCAGGCTTCGAAACCCAGGTGGTATACGAAAAGAAATTGGAAAAAGAGGGTCGGACCAGATTTGAGATCGAACCCAAAAAACTTTACGAGGAAATTCTAGACTTTACCCTGACCAATTCCGCCAATATCAAGTCCCAAGTTAGGAAAATGGGCGCTTCTTGCGATTGGTCCAGGGAAAAGTTCACGCTCGACCCGGCAATAGTCAAAACCGTCTATTCGACTTTCCATAAACTTTACAAAGATGACCTCCTTTATCGTGGCAAGAAGATCGTTTCCTGGTGTCCCAAGCATCAGACTTCTTTTTCCGATTTGGAAATAGCCAACGAAGAACGGGTTGAAGATTTTTATTATCTGAAATACGGACCTTTTGTTATTGGCACGACTCGGCCGGAGACTAAATTCGGGGACAAATATGTTGTCATGCATCCCGATGACAAACGATATGCCCAATACAAAGATGGACAGAAAATCAACCTTGAATGGATAAACGGAGCCATTAGCGCGACCATAATCAAAGACGAGGCTATCGACATGACCTTTGGTACCGGAGTCATGACTATCACTCCTTGGCACGATCCGGTTGATTTTGAAATTGCCGAGAGGCATAACTTGGATAAAGAGCAGATTATTGATGAACAGGGTAAACTTCTGACTATTGCCGGGGAATTTGCCGGAATTCATATCAAAAAAGCCCGGCCGCTAATCATAGAAAAACTAAAAAGCAAAGGTTTGGTTAACAAGATCGACAACAATTACAAGCATGTCGTCCGGACCTGCTACAAATGCGGGACTCTCATCGAGCCTCAAATCAAGAGCCAGTGGTTTGTCAAAATGAAACCTTTGGCCGAGAAGGCTTTGGAGAAAATTAAAAAGGGTGAGATCAAGTACATTCCCGAACATTATGAAAAAATTTCCGTTCATTGGCTCACGAACATTATTGACTGGAATATTTCCAGGCAAATAGTTTGGGGTATACCTATTCCGGCCAAACTTTGTCATGTCTGCGATCAGGGTTTTGTGGATTTGGATGATAAGATCAAAGAATGTCCCAAATGTGGCGGGGAAGTAGTCAAAGATAATGATACTTTTGATACCTGGTTTTCTTCCGGCCAGTGGCCTTTTGCCACTTTGGGTTTTCCTGATAATGCTGATTTCAAGAATTTTTATCCAACCGATGTCATGGAAACCGCCGGCGAAATCATTTTCTTTTGGGTATCGAGAATGATCATGCTGGGGCTCTATGTTACCGGCCAAATACCTTTCAAGACAGTTTATCTACATGGTTTAGTTCTGGATGCCAAAGGACTCAAAATGAGCAAAAGCAAAGGTAATGTTATCAACCCTCTCGATCTGACTGATAAATTTGGCACTGACGCTTTCCGTATGGGTTTGGTTATCGGCAATACGCCCGGCACTTCTTTGGCCTTGTCGGAGGACAAGATTTCGGCCTACAAAAAATTTGCCAATAAGTTATGGAACATCGGTAGATTTATTTTGACGATCGCCCTGCCCGCAGGCGAAGACCGTGCCGCGACTTTTTCCTTCAAAAACCAATAGACACGGTCTTCGCCGAGAGGGCAGGGTGCTATTGATAATTATTACACCAAAGCTGATCTAGAATTAAACAAGGAACTGGATGATCTCATAGCCGATATTACGACCGACATGGACAATTACCGCTTTTATCTGGCCGCCGAAAAGATCTATCACTATGTCTGGCACCGCTATGCCGATGTTATTATCGAAGAAAGCAAACCTATTCTATCCAAGACCGGCAGTGCCGAGGCTCTTTCCCGCCAAGTTTTTCTTATTTCAGCCCTGGAAAAAATTCTCAAAGTCCTCCATCCCTTTATGCCTTTTATTACCGAAGAGATTTGGTCGCATATGCCGATTCAAAACAAAAAACTCTTGATGGTCGAAAAGTGGCCCGACTAAAGCTATCCACAGGAAAGATACTCGTTTGACCCGTTTCGGGGTAAAATTAGCGCATAATATCTGCTAACTCTTTACTCATGAACAAATTTTATATAGCCATAAGATACGCTCTCGTCTCACTTGTGGTTCTCATTGGTCTGGCCGCTTCCGCCAATGCCCAGGTCGCTCCGACGGTCGGTGGTATCTCGGCTTCTACTGGAAGTCAGACTTCGAGTACAATGTATGCCGGTATAAGCAGTAATGGTGGAGCTTGCATTACCACAATGGGTTTCGAATATGGCACGGGTGGTTCGTACAACAATACTGCTCCTTATGGAAGTGTTAATCTCTGTAGTGTCCCTATTAATTACCCGGTTACTGTTTCCGGCCTTTCTTGCGGTACGACCTACAGTTATCGGGCCTATGCCACCAACGCCGCTGGCCTAACCGGTCGTTCTGATGGCAGTACGGTTACGACTTCGGCCTGCACATCATCTATTGTTACTCCATCTGTTTCTATAACAGATATTGGTTATGCTGCGGGGTCGGTCTCTGTCACCGCCTCTGTAAATGATGGCGGCGAAGTTGGAAATGTCACTTATGGAATTAAATATGGACTGACTACATCATATGAGATTAGTACACGTCAATATACGAGTTTAGCGAGCGGCGGAGGAACGTTTACAGAAGTTTTTAACGGTTTGAGTTGCGGACAGACTTACTACGTTCAGGCTTTTGAGACAAATTCAGTTGGAACAGGTCGAGCAAGCTCAAGTTTTAATACAGGATCTTGTCCAGCTGTCGCCCCAACCGTCGACGACGGTATATCGGCTGGGAATCCGCAGACGCCCAATTCGGTGATGATGTATGCTTATATAAACGCGACTGGTGGGGCAACGATCACTTCGTGGGGTTTCGAATACAGTACCGATACTTCATACCTTAGTTCGGTTTCCGTTTCCGGAACCGGTGGTGTTGGAAGTTTTGCCAACAGCGCTCCCAGTCTGGCCTGCAATACTACCTACAATTACCGCGCTTTTGCCACAAACTCGGCTGGTACCGGACGTTCGAATCCCAAAACATTCACGACTCAATCTTGTCCGGTTGTGGCGCCGACGGTGGCCATACCGACTGTTTCAGTCGGTCAAACTACGGCTACTTTTTATGGCAATGTCACGGCCACAGGGGGAGCGACAATTACGCAGAGGGGATTTCAATACGGCCTGACTGCAGCTTACGGCAATTCACCGGCCGATTCAGGATCATTCACGACTGGTTCGTATAGCAAGAATATAAGCGGTTTGACTTGCAATACTACTTACAATTACCGCGCCTTTGCCACCAATTCATCCTCATTATCCGGATATTCAAGCAATCAAACTTTTATGACCACTGCTTGCAATCCGACCGTAAATAATCTCCAACTGCTTTCTAGGACCAGTACCAGTCTAACTCTCTCAGCCAATCTTGTAAGTAATGGTGGTAGTCCGGTCCATGAAGTTGGTTTCTTGGCCGGCCGGACAAGCGGTAGCCAGCTTGGCGGAATTTGGTCTGGTTATGTATCAACTCCATTTACCGGTACTTATTCCTATACCTTAAATAGCTATATAAATCCATCATATGTTACGACTCCGTTGTCGTGTAATACCACCTATTATGTATATAGCATTGCTGGTAACGATGCGGGGCTTTATGGTCAAACCTCTGAGAGTACTTTTTCAACTGATGCCTGCCCCCTTACCCCTCCCACCCTAGCCGACCCAACCTCATCGGCAATCGGACCCTATTCCGCTACTCTAACCAGTGAGATGACAGCAACAGGCGGAGCCAATTCGACAGTCATCGGTTTCGAGTACGATTCACTGGGTACATATACTGGCCGGGTTCAATATAACGGTTCATTCGGTGTAACTGGACCATATACCTACGATCTTTCTAGCCTGGCTTGTGGCACAACCTATTATTACCGCGCTTTTGCCACCAATCCTTATGGCACTGGCCGATCAGCCAATCGACAATTTACCACCTCGGCTTGTCCGGTTCCACCGACTTTGGGATCAGCTTCAGCTGGGGCTCCCCAGACCTCCACTTCGTTTACTATGTATTCGAGTATTGCCAATCGAGGAGACAGTTGGGTCAATAGGATGGGTTTCAAATACGGTCTGACAACGGCTTATACCGGTGGTGATCTCTATCAAAGCGGCGGATCGTGGGGTACTGGTCAAAATTTCAATCAGACCGCCACCGGTTTGACTTGTAACACTCTCTATTATTACCAAGCCTATGCCACAAGCCCATCGGGAACAGGTACAGCCAATGGCAGTTTTACCACCCAAGCCTGTCCGGTCGTGGCTCCGACCTTATCGGCGCCCTCGGTCGCGGTTAATGGTCAGACTTCAGCCACGATGTCCGGCAATATTCTGACAACAGGCGGAGCCAATTCGACTATTGTCGGTTTCAATTATGGTCCGACTACCGCCTACTCGAGTGGGCCGGTTTCGACCAGTGGTTCATTTGGAACAGGTTCATTTAGCAATACAGCCAATAATCTGACCTGCGGCAATCTTTATCATTATCAGGCTTTTGCCACCAATTCCGGAGATACCGGTCGATCGAGTGATGCCACTTTCACGACCAACGCTTGTGGAGCGGCCGGCGGAGCGACGGCGACCAATATTACCAGCATTTCGGCCACTTTGAATAGCTCGATTTTGGCCGGTTCAGGCATTACCGCCCGCGGTTTCTTTGTCCGCTCCGGTACGACTTATGGCGGCAGCCCGACTGTTTCGGAAAGCGGTAGTTTTGGCGTGGGGGCTTACAGTTTGGGTGTAAGCGGTTTGAGTCCCAATACGACATATTATTTCAAGGCTTTTATTGATGTTGGAGGCAGTCGCTATTTTGGCAGTGAGCAGAATTTCACGACCAGCCAAAAAGGCGCTTACGTTTCCGGTGTTGACAAAGTCGATATCGGTGCCGGAGCCAAAGCTTATGGCAATGGTCGCTTCGATCATCTAGGTGCGACTTCGGCTTCATTGGCTGATTTGGCTATTTTGCCGCAGGATCCGGCTTTGACATATTCGGCCGACACCACTATCAGTACCTGGAATAAAACGGCGCCTT
>CAYIFO010000026.1:0-11533 GCA_964362725.1 uncultured Candidatus Saccharibacteria bacterium | reverse complement strand
TTAACAATTATACCAGTCGCGTTTTTCCGTTACTGGGGATTATTCACCAAGCTCTCTGTGCAAAAGGAAAACGCCACACAGGTTGGCGTTTTCTAATTCACTGACTCGTGGCTTTGATTTAAGCCTGGAACAGCCACACTCGTTGGCAATTCCTAATGAAAAACAATTGCATTATATCTCACCTGAAAGTCGATTGCACTAAACCCGTCTTATTGATAGAATGAAAAGCATGAGAAAACTCGATTTTCAAGCATCATTACCTGTTACATTTCTACGCGAAGGCGATCAATTCGTAGCGTATACCCCTGCCCTAGATCTCTCTACCTCAGGTGCTAGTTTTGAACAGGCCAAGAAGCGCTTCGGCGAGGTAGTTCAAATCTTTTTTGAGGAATGTGTGAATATGGGCACACTGCCTAAAGTTTTATCTGACCTTGGTTGGGTCAAACAAAACAGTGAATGGAATCCTCCGACAGTTGTAGCACAGGATACGCAAATGTTTAATGTGCCGATTCCTGTTTAGCGCATGTCTGGTCTAGCTCCTATAGATTGGAAACGATTTGAAAAGTTTCTTTCTTTTGTTGGTTGCACTCTCCTTCGCGAGAAAGGTGATCATAGAATTTGGGGCCGAACTGGCCTCGTAAGACCGGTTGTACTCCCAAAAACTTCGAAAGTCCCTGTTTTTGTTATTCGCAATAATTTGCGTGTGCTCGGTATTTCAGTTGCAGAGTATCTCGACATAATGGTAAAAGTTTAGCAGATCGAATCTTATCCGCAGTTGTGCGACAAAGTGACTTGCGAGTTTCTATCGTGCGACGTTGTATTTATTGAGAGGCCGTGGTAGTTTTCTTTTCAGACGCCCAGAATTAAATTGGGCAAAAATGAAAGGTTAAGCTATGAACGAAAATCCGCTCGTCAAAAAACAGCTGGTTAAACTGCCCTGCAATTGGGCTGAATGGTTGGAGAGGTGGAAAGCTGAGGATGATCCGCTGGCTCTGTTATCGCTCTTGCACCACGGTCCAGAAATGCCGGATGCCGGAAAAGCCGAGAACGAGGCCGAAGCGGAAGCTACGATCCTGTATCTGCGCCTCGCAAAGGAGTACTATCACAAAGAGCAGCAGTTCGGCGAGGAGACCGGCTTTGGTATGAAAGATAACATCTTTACTTGTCCCCGCTACACCCTTGGTATGACGGCTTTCAAAACGCTGTGCAAACACGGATTTCAAGCAACGGAGTCCAACAAGGCGCCTTGGGAATACTTTCTTTGGAACGATCAAGTGCTCCGTGAACTGCTCGTGTTCCTTGGAACCGATGGCTACTTTGAAAATGGCATTGGTGGCGATGAATTGCATAGTCTGTTCTGCTATGCCAAGGAACGGTATGCTGAAATCCTAAAGATTTTTTGCTTGGGTCTGGCAAAATTCCTGATAGAGATGCCGTTCCCCACTCATACCGGTGAGGAAACAAAAGTGCAAAAGACGGCTCTATGGCGTTCGCACCGACATGCGGCACTTAAAATTCTATGGTACTTCGACAGGCTCGATATGTTGATCGAGCATAGAAAGATGGTGGATGCGAGCCTGCTTGGTCCGCTTGAGAAATTCATCCTAGCTAGGAATATCGAGGTACCAGTCTCCGTCCGCTCATCCAAGACGGTATGGAGGAAACCACGCAATGTTCGTGACGTCCTCAAAATCAACCCTGGTAGTTCCTCCTGGTCTCAGAGAGGCTGTGAGATAACTAAGGCCGCCTATATCTACCTCGGACTGACAGCCGTAGTGAGCGGCTAATTAGAAAATCATTTGAAACCACGCTGAAATTTTTCGCGAACGCACCTATAACGGTGCGTTCTTTGTATTTAGTAGATATTGACAAAAGACAAGTCCCTGCCCAAGTCGGACATTGGCAACAAAAATACCCCCTACTTTCGTAGCGGGTATTTTTGTTTTAATTTCTTATAATATTATTTCCTGGCCACGGCATTGCCGACTGACCAACATTTGGCCGAAGCCGACCAGGGCTTGGCTCCTTGCTCCTCATAGAGGTGCTTGGCATAGGCAACATTGCCCTCAATGGTCTCAAGATCGAAACCAAGCTTTGTAGCTGTTTCTTTGTGATACCTTTCGTTGATCTGCATCACGCCGACGTCGGCTTTATCCACCCGTCCCCTGATAAGTTCGCCATTCTCGTCAAACTGACGGAAGTTGGACTCACAGCGGGCGATGTCGATAAGCAGAGGCTCATTGGCAAATTCCCTTCTCAAATAGGACTCCATTACCTTGCGGTCATGGGCGATCTTTTGGGCAGTCGTGCTAGCCATCATGATAACGGCAGCCGTCTGGGTTTGGGAATTTATGATATTGTCAACGTGATTGCTATTCTGTCCTGAACCGTAAAGCGAAGACATCAAGAATACCACACCAGTTGTAAGTTCCATCATGTTAATAAAAATCGACCTTGCAAGCATGACGCTCACTTAGCCGACTACCTTACAAGTCTATCACCTACCGGATTATAAGTCAAGACAACTATATATTATACGGCTTGGTTAAGCCAGATAATTAGAATAACCAATAATCAAGATACAATAACCAAACCCACAACAAATTTTTTGGTTATTGTATCTTGATTATTGGTTATTAATAGCTTTTATCTTGTTGCAAATACCAGTCAAACTATGCTAGGATTTAGGGCACTAAGCATCATAATAAAAAACTATGGCCCATAAGAAAGCCGCCGGAACAACCAAAAACGGAAGAGATTCCAATCCCCAATATTTGGGGGTCAAGATCAATCATGGCCAGCACATCCTGCCCGGCCAGATCATCGTCCGCCAACGCGGTACTACCGTCCTTCCTGGTCGCAATGTCGCCATCGCCAAGGATGACACTCTTTTTGCTATGAAGGAAGGCCGGGTCTCATTCGGCACCAAACGCAAGACTGGTTTCAATAATGATATTCTAAGAAAGAAAATTGTGCATGTGGTATAGGACTTGTAACTATTAAAGACTGAAAAGCAATAAAAGTGGGTATTCCCTTTTTTGTTTGGGTGTGGTAGAAATTATTAGGAAAAAGTTTTGGAAAACAAATTTTCTAAAGTGAAAGGAAATTGTATGCATGTAGCGATGACTACTCCAGTTGACCGTAGACCTATTGAATTCATAAAACACCCGCTTGGCCATAACACGGTGGTTGGACAAAGGCTGTATCCTGGGGGATAAATTAGTATATTCAGATGTTTACAATTCAAGTTCTGGACATTGGGAATCGTGCCCGTGTCCCGGTCTGGAACTTGAGCCGAATTTCGCAGCAATATGGGTCCGCCCTATCAAAAGGAGCTGACTAAGTCACCATACAAACAATGACCAGTACTTTCAAGAGCCTCTTCCGAGGTTCTTTTTTGTTTCGGCTAATTATTTCGTCAGCCATTCGATTTTAATTTAATTTGGGCGACAATAAATTAGCCTTGCAGATAATTATACTACCGATCCCAAATTCTCCGCCTCAATAACCACCGTAAACTTGGCAGACTTCCCTCCCCCTTTGACCACGACCACATGTTCGCCAACCTCTTTGAGAGGATGCTCGATCTGAATAAATGAAGGATCAATCTGAAGCTGGGTTTGCTTGAATAATTCTTCGACGATGGCCTCACGGTGCAGACCCGCGAAGAGATGACCCTTGTCATTGGCTTTGCCGACAATGGTAATGGTCACGCCTTCAAGATCGCCAATATTCTTGGCTAGAAGATCCTGATGAATCTTCCTTTCCCCTTCCAGGTTGGCTCGTTCCAAGTCGGCCTTCTTCAAGGCTTCCGGAGTGGCTGGAATGGCCAAGCCCTGGGGAATAAGCAGATTTAGGGCATGACCACTGCTCACATCCTTGACATCATACTTCTTTCCCAGCTTGGCAATATCTTTTTGTAGTATTACTTTCATATTATTAAATTAAAGTGTAAAAATCAAAATGAAAAATGTTCAATTTATAAAGTTTGCATTGTCATTTTTCATTTTGATTTTTAAATTTTAAATTATTGTCAACTAGGGCATCGCCTGCAATAGCTGAATAGCTTTTTCCATCTGCGGATCTTTTTTGGCCGTCACATCCTTATCCGTTATAGCGACTTCATAGTCGGGAGTCAAGCCATCATTGGAAAGGTTGTGGCCTTGAGGCGTCAGCCAGCGGGCTATCGTGACCTTAAGCGAGGTTTCGGGAGTGATCGAGACTAATTCTTGGACCGAACCCTTGCCGAAGGTTTTGGCGCCGACCAGTTTGGCAACTCCGTGTTCGGAAAGAGCGCCAGCCAATATTTCCGCCGCCGAGGCCGAGCCATTGTCGACGAGAATGATCATCTGGAGATTGTCGGTAAAAATATCATAGCCTTTGCTTCGATAAATATTGGGTGGGCCATTTTTGCCGAAGTCCTCGGTTACGACTACTTTGCCCGGCGCCAGGAACCAGGAGGCCATATCCCAGGCGGCATCAAGATAACCACCGGGATTGCGACGCAGGTCAAGAATCAGTTTATGATGACCAGAAAGAATGAATGAGCGCAAGGCTTCTCGGAAAAGATTGGGAGACTGGGCGGTGAAGCTATACAAAGAAATCACGAATATGCCACCGGGCTTGGTTGTCGTATCAATCGTCGGAATATTGATCGTATCGCGGATAATCGTCTTCAGGACCGGTTTCGAGCCGCCAACCGGCAAAATTGAAATTTTGACTTCGGTCCCTTTGGGTCCACGGATAAGCTTGACGGCCTGATCGGTACTCATTCCAACGGTTGAAGTGCCGTTTATGGCTAGAATAAAATCCCCTCCCTTGATGCCGACTTTTTCGGCCGGACTACCTTTCAAGGGCGCCACAACTTGAAGCTGTTTTTCTTTGATCCCAATCTCCATACCAACCCCACCGAAATCACCGGCAATATCCTCCTTGAACATCTTGGATTCAACCGGCGGGAAGAAAACCGTATAGGGATCGTTGTAGGCAGAAGCCAAGCCCTGAATGGCTCCATAAACTTTCTCGTCTTCGGTAGTACTGGCGGCACTGACGAATTTGTCATCGAGAACCTGCCAAACCTTCCAAAAAGAGGCGAATTTTTCCTCATTTACCAGACCACTTTGCGAAATAGCGCCTTTGATCAGGATTTGCTTTTGACCGATATATATGCCGATAAAAAGAGCGAGAATAATGGCCGGCAAGCCGATCAGGATGTATATTAATTTCTTATCTTCCCCATTCATAATGAAAACCATTATTGCACATAAAACATAATGAGCCAAGTTATGCACAGTTTTTTGGTATATCAGCCAACAAAACTGTATAATAGAGCCACTGATGCCAAAAGACCGACCTGAACCGAAAGAGGTAAAAAGACCTTGGGGCGAGGAGTTATGGATAAGTAATGCCGGCCCGTCTATGGTGAAGATTCTATCCGTCAATCCGGGAGAATCTTTGAGTCTGCAGTACCATAACAATCGAGACGAGTACTGGCATATCCTTTCGGGTAATGGCACGGCCCAGATTGGCCTAGAGATATTCGATCTTAAGGCCGGGACGGATTATTTTGTTCCCAAGGGGACGACCCATCGCCTAAACGGGGGAAAGGAAAAACTGGTTTTGCTCGAACTGGACTTTGGTAAGTTTGACGAGACGGATATTGTCCGGTTGGAAGATCGTTATGGGCGGGTTTGAGCGAAAATAAAATTTTGAAACTTATAAATAATTATGACATGAAGTTTTTTAAATCACAATGAATCTATTGCTCATATTGGTATTATTGGTCGGCTTCGGCCTAGTCTGCGCTTATCTGGCATATCGTTTCCTGCACAAGCGTGACGATTCGAGAATCAAACCACCTTTCAATCTCGATCGCCACGCCCTAAACCCGGTCATCTCACCTCACCCGGTCAGAGCTTGGGAACAAAATGGCACCTTCAATCCGGCGGCAATCAAGGACGATGAAGGTAAGGTTCACCTTCTCTATCGCGCCCAAGGCGCCGATGGTATATCTCGGGTCGGATACGCTTCGAGCCCCGACGGTCGTTCCATAGACAATCGCATCCCTTACCCCGTTTACGAACCCCGGCATGGTTATGGCCTTCCCAATACCGCAAGCGCGACCGGACCGACCGAATACAATCCGGCTTTCTATACATCCGGAGGTGGCTGGGGCGGCTCCGAGGATCCGCGAACTGTGCTTATCGACGGCCGGGTCTATATGTCCTATGTCGCCTTTGAGGGCTGGAATTCAGTGCGGATCGCTTTGACTTCCATCAAACTCGATGATTTGAAAAAAGGCAAATGGAACTGGAGGAAACCGACGATCATTTCGCCACCGGGGGAGGTCAACAAAAACTGGTTGATTTTTCCTGAAAAGATCAACGGTAAATTTGCTATTCTGCATGGTATTTCGCCAAATATTTTGGTTGATTATGTCGATAACCTTGATACTCTGGGTGATTCTGAATACATCAAGAGTCGACCACCAAAAGGTGGGCGCAAAAATTTTTGGGATAACTGGGTTCGTGGAGCCGGTCCGCCACCTATAAAAACCGACTTGGGTTGGCTACTTCTCTATCATGCCATGGACAAAAATGACCCAAATCGTTACAAGCTTGGCGCGATGATTTTGGACGCAAATGATCCGACAAAAATTCTCTATCGTTCACCGCAACCAATCCTCGAACCGGAACAGCATTATGAGAACGACGGTAAACCGGGAGTAGTCTACGCTTCAGGCGCAGTCGTTATGGGCAAAAATTTGATGATTTACTATGGTGGCGGGGATAAACATGTTTGCATAGCCGAGACACCCTTGGACAGATTACTAGACTGGCTTGCCAAGTACGGAAAAATTTCCTAAAAAATAATAAGATGTTTACACTAACTCGTTCTGAACACAACCCGATCCTTTCGCCTATCAAGGAACACCCTTTTGAAGCGGCGGCCGCTTTCAACGGCTGTCCGATCGTTCAGGGCAAAAAGATGGTCATGGTCTATCGTGGCATGAGTGAGCCGGATATGCTCCGTGAACCGCATATAAGTACCTCCGTCATCGGCCGGGCCGAGTCTAAGGATGGTTTCCATTACGAGAAACGCAGTATTTTGGTCAGGCCGGACCGCGAGTTTGACTATTTTGGCTGTGAGGATCCGCGTGTAACCAAGATCGGCGATACTTATTACATTTTTTACACCGCTCTTGGCGGCTATCCTTTCAATGCCGAGACAATCAAAGTAGCCGTGGCCCTTAGCAAAGATTTGGAAACGGTCACCGAAAAACATTTGGTAACGCCATTCAACGCCAAAGCTATGGCACTTTTTCCCCAAAAAATAAAAGGCAAGATGGCCGCCCTGCTGACGATCAACACGGATCGCAAGCCATCGGATATCTGTTACGCCGAATTCAACAAACCCGAAGATATCTGGTCTCCAGAATACTGGCATACCTGGTCGGAAAATATCGATGCCCACAAACTCCACATTCAACGCCTGCCCGACGACCATATCGAGCTTGGCGCCGTGCCGGTCGTGACTGATAAAGGAATTTTGGTCGTCTATTCCCACATTCAGCGATATGGCCGGCCGGATCAGGTTTTTGGGATCGAAGTCTTGCTTTTGGATCCAGAAAATCCCCGCCGAATCATCGGTCGGACCAAGGGACCAATAATGGCTCCCGAGGCCTATTACGAAGAAGTGGGCCAAGTTGGTCATATCATCTTCCCCTCTGGCGCCCTTATCAATAACGATCATCTGGAGATCTACTACGGTGCGGCCGATACTCACTGCGCCATGGCCACGATCCCGCTCGACAATTTGCTTCACAGCCTGATGGAGCAAAAAACCTCCTATGTGACGCGCTTTCCGGGCAATCCCATTATCACGCCACGGCCGGGCCTGATCTGGGAAGCCAAAGGGACGATCAATCCGGCGGCTATAGAACTTGATGGAACAATCCATATACTTTATCGGGCGATTTCCGTGAGCAATGTCTCGACCATCGGCTACGCCTCCAGCACCGACGGTTTTTCGATCGACGAGAGACTGGACAAACCGATCTATTTTCCCCGAGCAACTTTCGAAATGAAACCGAACTCAAGCTCCGATTTTGGCTGTGAAGATCCTCGTATCGTCAGGATTGACGATCGACTCTACATGAATTACACGGCTTATGACGGGACGACTCCGCGCGTGGCCGTAAGCTCGATCTCGGTAAACGATTTCCTAAAAAAGAAATGGGGTTCCTGGAGCAATCCGGAAGTGATCACGCCACCCAATGTCGCCAACAAGGATTCAACCATCCTGCCAGAAAAAGTTCGAGACGGTTATATGATCTTTCACAGAATCAACGAGAGCGTTTGTGCTGATTTCGTTTCCTCTCTTGATTTTTCCAAGGAGAAAGTGACCCAGTGCATCGAGATCATCGCTCCACGTCGGGGTATGTGGGACGGAGGCAAGGTCGGTATAGCTACCCCACCGGTCAAGACCAAAGCCGGCTGGTTGCTCCTCTATCATGGCGTGTCCTGGAGCACGACCTATCGGGTGGGAGCGGTTCTTCTTGATCTTATTGATCCGACCATCGTCAAAGCCCGAACAGCCATACCTCTTTTCGAACCCCAGGCCGAATACGAGCATAAGGGACTCATACCAAACGTCGTTTTTCCTTGCGGTCTGGTCATCAAAGGTCCGACTGCCTATCTTTACTACGGAGCGGCTGACAGTGTAAGTGGCGTGGCGACCGTCAAACTTTCAACCTTGCTCAAAATGCTCGAGGTCTAATTTTGTTTGAATTTTTCGATCAGTAGAGAGGTGTCGCGACGCCGATCGGTTGATTGGAGAACAACGATGGCAATCGGCTCACCTTTGATCTTGATCATGGTCAACATGGTGTCTTTGGCTTCCTCGGTATGACCAGTCTTGCCTCCAATGAAATCGGAATCGCCAACAAAAGGATGAGTGCTTACGATTTGGTGCGAACTGTGGGAGGTGGTAGTCGAGACGAAAAATTGCATCATTCGACTCAAGGCTAGAAGATCGGGGCGTGAATCATGTAGATAGCGCGCCAAAGCAAAAAAATCCTCGGCCGTGGAAATGTTCTGGGCGCTCAAGCCGGAAGGATCGGCAAAATATGTGTCGGGCATGCCTATTTCCCAGGCATAGGAAGACATAAGTTCCAAGAATTTTGCCCTATTGGTCGTGGAGGCCAGAGCTTCAGCGGCCACATTGGACGAGCTCAAGAGAAGCGGGTAAAGCAATTCTTTGACGGTAAAGACTTCGCCGGCTTGAAGTCGACTTTGATCGGGAAAAGTCTTGGCAGATTCCGCAGAAATCGTAATCAATGCATCTGATTTGAGCTTATCAGTGGCGGCAATGGCGGTAACTAGCTTCGACATGGAGGCAACCGGTAAAACTAGGTTTTTATTCTTTTCATAATAGACGCGACCGGTTTGAACATTGCCGACCAGATAGGCCTTGGCGCTGATAATGTTGGTGGTCAACTGGACGGATTGATTGTTGGGATCGGTAGACTTATTTTGTGATTGATCGGTGATGGTTTTGGATCCTTGATTTGGTTCCTCGTAAAATGATTGGCTGGTTGCCAGACTTTCATTATTTGTCGACTTATCTATCGCCTCAATAGTCGCTACTTTTATTTTGCTTTGAGTCAATTTTACGGATAAAGAAGCCGCTATCAAGACTAAACATATTGTCCAGATAACCAATATTTTACCGTTGATGGCCATGACTTAATAGTAGACTGATTGGGTGAACAAGTAAATGAAAGAAAGCGTAACCCTTCATGCTTTTTTCAAACCGAGGATAATTTGCGACCAATGTACCGTCGCATTTTCCAAAGGACGAGTGAATCCTTGGAGCGAGTCCTTTGTGAAAATGCCGGTACGTTGGAAGCAAAGTCCGAGGGGTGAAAAAAGCATGAAGGGTTACGCTTAATCATTCCGTAAAATATCTTACCGAGTAACCGCAATCGAGGGTGTCAACTCCCCTGTTGAACTGGCGGTTATGCGACCATTACTGTCCCTGAATATTTCATAGCCGGTATTATAATCGCCAATATCCGTAAAGTGCGCTCCGACTATGACCGGGTCGAAAGGCAAAGAAGAGAGGTAGTCTGGTACAAGGCAAGCGGCAATGTGACCTTCGTTTTCCGGCGCGGTAGTGCTGAATTTGATGATTCTGGGAACCGCGGGAATCTCTTTGACCGTACCGTTACAGACAAAAACACCCCGATGTTCGGACATGTTCTGATGAACGGCATTCAGGATAGCATTAACATTGCTAGTCCTCTGGGAATCTCGAGCCAACTTGAATTGACGGGAAGGATTGACCGCCACCAAAACAACAGTGGCCAAAATAGCGATGATGCCGATAACGACAAGAACCTCAATAAGAGTAAAACCTTTTTTCGAACCGTAACCTAGACTATTGATCTTTATTTTCATTTTTTTATATTTTTACGAGTTCAACGAACTCACTGATAATATTGAAGCATATCAAAACTGTCTCAAATTCCCGTGAAAAATGAAGACGAGGTCCGATGAGGTCCAACGAGTCCGATCTGCCAACGGCCACCAACCGACCGATATTGAGGCTTGTAAGAATGTCCTATCGGGATTGGCTGTGTCCAAAAAGACAGATAAAGACGGATTATTTCCCGGGGTTTTGATAAAATGCTGGCCAATAGTGGTAGTAGAGCCAGAAATGGTCGTATTATGCGCTTCATAATTGGACATGAAAACGGCCTTGACAATTCTAATAGGTATGCTATACTGTAGGGGTAAGATTCAAACATGACCAATTGAAAGCGAAAAGGCACTTTACAAGCAAATATAAGACAATCTTTAGAGGAGAGTCTTCGAGCCCTGAAGCCAAGAAATTGGGAAGTGGGCCAACCGGTTCTATCCCGAGCGCAAGCAAAGGATAAGGATTCAAGCTGAGGTCTGCTTGAACTCCATATGAATGGTTGATACTGACCGCTGACTATAATATATAGAAAAGCGATTGGGAGATCTCTTCTAAGGAAAGGCGAAATGTATCCGCATTCAGTCCGCTGTAGCTCAACGAGCGCAGGCGACGAAAGCGTGATGCGAGAGATGCCTTTGTTTGAAGAGATCTCTTAGTCGTTTTTTCATTTTCGTAAGGACACCACTGTGGAATGAGAACTAACCATTTTCACTCATAGAAATGTCCTTGTGACCTGAAGTCCTGCGTAGCTCCGAGCGAAGCGAGGAGCTAAGTAGGAAAGTGAAGGGAAAAGACAAGGAAGTAATTTGACAATAAAATAGCGAAGTAAAGTTCGGGAATGCGAGTATTCAACATACCTGTATTCTTGAATGGGAAAACGCGGAACATTATTGTTATATGCAATACCGCCTCGACCTTCGAAGCTCCGAGCAATGCGAGGAGCGAAGTAGGTCAATGTTATTCCTCTTCGTCATGCTGAATTGATAGCTCGAAAGACTTACTGACCTTCACCCAACTCCTTTTCATACCACAAGCCTGATTTGACAAGGAA